>JBBAEV010000036.1:0-7495 GCA_041655735.1 Bacilli bacterium
AAGAATTTGCTCAATACGTAGGCTAACAGTATTCGGACTAGCCACATTACAGTAATATATGAGATTATCATGATTTTAGTTTGACTGCTACCCATGACAATCTTCGATGTTATTTCTGACAAAGCATATAAATTATAACATAAACTCACTACCCGAAGATAATAAACATGCAATAGAGTGACTTTTTGGGAGTCGGTAAAAAAGTTAGCCAATGGGAAAGCAAAAATCCAGACGATTGCAGTGATCGTTACTAAAATTGCGATATCTAGACGCCGAGTTGTATGCAACCTAATGCCAATACGCTTAAAGCCGAAGTTTTGTGAAGCAAAAGCACTGAAGCCATAGCGAAGACTTTCCATAGGGGCATGAATGAAGGTGTTGATGTGGATAGCTTGCGCAAAGGGAGAAAAATTAAAGGAGTTGACGAAAGAGGTTAGAACCAAGAATTTTCCACAATATAATCCTTCTTTAAAGCCAATGGGAAACCTTATTTCACTTTTATTACTACTAATTAATCCATTCCAGTGTAGCCTTAGCCAAAAAAATGTAAAGGTTATGTCTCTTTTTATTAGAAAAATTATTAATGCCACCAACGAGATTGCGTATGCCATATTAGTAGTCCAAGCTGGGTTTTCCATTTCCATGTCGAGAGATCTAATAAAAACGAGATCAAGAATAATAGGAAATATAGCTACGAATATTACAACCATGAGAAATAGGGGAGAACCTCCAACTCCTCGGTAGACAGAGCCTAAAAAATTATAACCGATAAGGAGTGGGGCTCCTGCAAATAATATATGGGCATACAAGCGAACAATAGGCAGTGCTTGAGAGGTGATATTTAGTTGGTTTAGAAGTACAAGTCTAAGAAGAGTTTTAGTGAGGCCTCTTACGATACCTAAATAGCGATTTATAAGATAGGGATTGGTCAATGTGCTGAGTGGGTGCAATAAGTCGGTTGCTAAGAGTAGTGTAGAAAACCTGAGCCTATGCTTCGAGATATTACCAGTAGTGAAGTCATGTCCTAGGGTAAGCATAGCTCAATTAAAGCATCGCAAGAAGCAAAAGTCAAACAAAAACAATAAGTACGTTCAAAAATAATCAAAAATAAAGCTTGACAAACACGAAATAGCGGTTAATCATTATTAAAAGCGTGATATTTGAAAATAGCTTTCAAATACGAGATTAATCAGGAGGATTTAGAATGAGTGTTGTTAAGTTTCAAAAGAGGGTAGATCTCTCAAGCCAAAAGAAAGACGGATTTGCCAAAACAGTTCGCTTGGAAGGGGCCTTCCCACGAATCAACACCTATCAGTGTGAATTAGACAAAGGGCATCATGTAGAGCTTGAAACCTATAAAGAAGGAGAAAAGAGCCAAATTTTCTTTTTTACTAAGGGTAAGGGCTATATTGCAACGGAATCAACTTCATACAACATTAACGAGAATGCTTTGTTTGTTCCTTTGTACGATTCTGAAAGGTTTGCATTCTATGCAACAGAAGGTTTAGAGTGGTTGGAAATTACTATTGATCTTATAGAAGAGGAAGTTGCGAAATTAGACTTTGCAAGAATGGCATTACCTCACTTCTGTCCGGTCTCAGAGTGTCTTCGGTATGAAGAAAAGTTTAAGGGTCCCGGCGTGCTCTCGTATTCGGTTATCCAACATGATGAAATTTGTGGACTTGGTATGGCCAGCATGGGTGTGACAAGAGGGGTCGGCCCGAACTTTGTTGGTGATCATAAGCACGATGATTTGGCACAATGGTACTACGGTCTGGAAGATAACTCGATCCGTTATACTGCCGACAATACTACTGTTGAATTAAAACAAGGAGATATGACCTTCACTCCTAAGGGCTACCTGCATTCAGTTGAAGCCAAAGAAGATGAAGTGATTAATTATGTGTGGTTTGAATACATTTGCTAGTATTCAAAAGAGATAAAAAAGGAGAATTTTATGAAAAAGATCTTGTCTCTCATTCTAATGATTGGAATGGTTGCTATGCTCTTTGCGGGAGGCGCCGCTGAAAAGAAAGATGATATTGTCTTGACTTTCTGGACTAGTACTGCTGAAGCTGTTGATTGGTACACTAATGTTGTTACACCAGCATTTAAGGCGAAGCATCCTGAAGTCAAAGACGTCGAAATTTCTTTTACATCGATTGAGGATTTTAATAAAAAACTTCCCGTTGTAATCCCAGCTGGTGAAGCGCCTGATTTGATGGAAATGGAAGACTCTTGGGCAACTCAGTTTATTACAGCTGGTTATATTTCACCCAATTCTGACCGTTTGAATGCTGTGGTCTCGAAGCTAAAACCCTCTTTACAGAAAGCAATTGAGCTGGATGGCAAAAAATATGGCGTTCCAGCGATGTTGATTCACGAGTTCATGTACTACAATAAAACCATGTTTAAGGCTGCTGGAATCAAAGAATTTCCCAATACCATGGAAGAAATGCTTGACGTAGCTAAAAAGCTAACCAAACGAGATGCTAGTGGTGCTATTGATGTCTCAGGTTTCTCAATGCGCCTTGGGGGGAATCCAAATGGTACATTCCAGAAATTCTGGGTATTAGCCTTACTCTCTAATGGAGTTGAAATGGTTGAAGAATCCAAGACTACTCCAGGTAAGTACCATTGTGCATTCGATAATGAAGCTGGCTACAATGCTATTAAGTTATACATCGATATGCTTTATGGGTACAAAGTAGATGATTTTAATAGTATGAAAGACTCCGAAGCTTTTGCTGCAGGTAAAACAGCAATCAACATGCGTGAAAGCCAGTCGATTCAAACTATTCTTGAGCTGGGACCCGATTTAGATTGGGGTTCAGCGCCTATGCCGATTGGCAAGAGTGGAAGAAGAGCTACATTTGAGATTGCCTTGAATCTCTATGTTCCTAGTTCAACTAAAGAGGCCAACAAACCCTACGCAGAGAGTTTTATTGAGACCGCTTTAGAGCAAAAAACACAAGAAGAGATGGTCCGCAAAGCTTTTTGTCTGTCACCATTAGCAGAATTTGAATACTCAGGACTGATTGATCCTCGAGCAGAAGCCGGCTATTTCTTCCCTGAAGATATGGATGTTTACTCTGTTCCTATTCATAATGCCTACGATGCTGCTGCAACCCGTGTTGGAATGGCTTTACCAACAATCTTTGCGGATGCTTCATTGTACAATAACCCAGCAGGTATACGGAAACAGGTGTCCTACCTTGCTAGTTTAGTCAACGAAGTTTACAAAGAATATGGTGAGTACGCCGAGTAATTCTACTTGATTCACGAGAATTTCTAGGATGTGTCCATTTATTTGGACACATCCTTTATCGCAGGGAGACAAAATGTTAAAGTTAAAGTACAAGAACCAAAATAAAGATGATATGCTATTTGTTGCTGCGGTGGTCATACCAATTACACTACTCTTTTTATTCATTAGGTTCATTCCTATCGGCCGCAGTTTTGTTAACAGTTTTTATCAAAAAAACCTTGTGTTACGTACTCAGGTATTTAATGGATTAGATAATTATACCAAGCTTTTACGAGATAAGTTTTTCATCCGATCGCTATCCAATACCTTGTTTGTAACTTTTTTTGCAACGTTGCTGAGCGTTTCGGCAGGATTGTTGTTAGCCTCAATTGTTAACTCTAAGCAAAATCGGTTGATTCGCTTTGGACAAGCTATCCTTTTCCTTCCTGTAGTTATCTCGATGGTTCCAGCTACCTTAATTTGGAAATATATTTTTGATTACAATTTTGGCCTTCTCAATTATCTGGCCACTTTGGCAGGGATGCCCAAAGGGAATTGGCTTAATAACCCAGCTTTAACTAAGTGGGCAGTTGTCATTATTTCGACCTGGAAAGAAATTGGTTATAATATGATGATATTCTTAGTAGGGCTAAAAGCGATCCCTCATGAACTTTACGAATCTGCCTCAATTGACGGAGCAGGAAAATGGCATAAATTCTGGGCAATTACCTTTCCGCAACTAAAGCCGGTAACTTTGTTCGTTCTTGTGGTGGAAATTATAAAATTTATTAAAGTATTTACCCCAGCTGTGGTCCTTACGACTGGTAGTCAGAGTTCGGGTGAGGTTTTCTACACTATGGTGTATTACATTTACCAGACAGGATTCCTCTTACGTCAAATAGGTTTAGCCTCAGCAGCTTCAGTGATCCTTCTAGTGTTGGTCATGTTATTGACGCGAATTCAGATGATTATTACCAAGGAGCGCTAAGAATGAAACGTAATAAGCTAATACATGGAAACAATGACTTATTCAGTGCTCTTGGCATGCTTTTGTTCATACTGTTGGTATTAATTTGCCTGTTTCCATTTTTATGGATGATAATTACTTCGCTTAAAACTTTGGAAGAGACCCATAGTATTCCTCCGAAAATTTTACCCGGTAGTTGGTTTTTTAAAAATTATAATAAAATCTTCCACGATAAATTTTTCCCTCGCTATTTTTTTAATAGTGTGTACATCTCAGTTTTAATTACCATAATCGCAGTTGGTGGCTCGATTACGCTCGGTTATGTTTTGGCAAAATTCAATTTTCCTGGTAAGAAACTTTTGTTCTGGGCTATATTGGCTACCATTATGATTCCAGAGGAGGCTTATGTTGTACCCTTATACCAAACAGTTTCGTCGCTGAAATTAACCAATACCTACTTAGGAATCATTTTGCCTAGTATTATTAGTAGTTTTGGAATTTTCTATATGAAACAAAATATGGAATCATTACCCAACGAATTGATTGAAGCGGCTCGTATTGATGGGTCAACAAATATAAATACCTTTGTTAAAATCATTGTTCCACTGCAGACATCTTCAATTTCAGTCCTATCTTTATTACTCTTTTTAATTGCCTGGAGCGATTATCTTTGGCCTTTAATCGTTGTTTCCAAACAGCGTATGTATGTACTTGAAATTGGATTAACTTATTTGCAGAACCAATATTACATTGATTGGGGTATGGTTATGGCAGGTTGTGTAGTTGCTATGGCTCCAGTCTTTCTCTTGTTTTTATTGGCTAGAACTTATGTGATGGAAGGTGTAGCCATGACAGGAATTAAAGGATAAAAAGAATGACTAGTAAAGAGAGAGTTCTAGCTACTTTGAACCATGAGCAACCCGATCGGGTTGCTATTGATTATTGGTTTCGTGATGATGTAAAGGAGCTTTTTAAAAAGTTTATCGGTGTTGAAACCGATGAGGGATTATATCAATTTATCCATGCTGATTTACGTACTGTAGAACCCGTCTATTTTGATCCCGAATTTGAAGATAGAACTAACGGTGTCTTAGGAGACGCTGTTGAATTAACTGGTGGGCGTTTCATCTTCCACGAAGATGGAACCTTTGAAGATATATGGGGTACTATTCGTCGTAATGGGAAAGATGGATTGTACACTGAATGGGTGAGTGGCCCTTATCGCGACAATGACGATTTTGATGCCTATACCTGGCCTTCTATCGAAATAGTAGAATCACAAGCATCAATTCGAACTAAAGTAGAACAAATCCAAACTCATGGAGAACTCGCCATTAAAGGCTATATTGACAACCCCTTCAAACACGCTTGGCAGATGCGAGGCTTGGAAAATACACTATGTGATATGTTGGTTGAACCAGAATTTTGCAGTCGTCTGATGTGGAAATGTGCGAGTTATGCCAAAGAAATGGGGTTGCGTTTAATTCGCGCTGGAGTTGATATTCTCGGCATTGTTGGTGACATTGCCTCTCAAACTAGTTTGCTTTTTTCTCTCGATTGCTGGCGTCAGTTCATTCGACCTTGTTTGGACGATATGATCCAAGCTTTTAAGGAAGAAAACCCTGACGTTCATTTATTTTTTCATAGTGATGGTTGTCTCGATATGATTATGCCTGAATTAATCGACACTGGGTTTGACATTATTAATCCAATCCAACCAGAATGTATGGATTTGTTTAGATTCAAAGATGACTACGGCGATAAAGTTACTATTCATGGAGGGATTTCTATTCAAGAACTACTACCTTTTGGTTCCGTTGAAGATGTGCATCGTGAGGTGCGGGCAATTATAGATTACTGTAATAGAGATGGGGGTTATATCCTCTGCCCAGCAAATTTAGTGCAGCTCGATACTCCAATGGAAAATATCCTCGCTCTTTATGAAGAAGCAGTAGGAACAACTCTTCTGTAAGAAGAATTTTCTCTAACTCCAAGACAAACTATCTGTAAGCATTTGGTTTTGCACCATTTTTCCTTAGAATGTTGAACACTTTTTACCTGTTTTGCTTCCCCTTTTTAGATATGCCTACTTACAGTCTTTTATAGTCTAAGATGGTAATGATGCTCCCTAGAACAAGGGAGGGAGTTCGTCAAAATCATTGTTATGGTTGTCTCTATCCATGAAAATTTACGTATCTATTTCAGGTAAAATATAGCAGACATAGGCGTCAAAGCTTTAAAGGGTAAGAGTGGTTTTATATTGTGTACTCGACTTTTGATCTGAATTGTTGTGCTATAAAGATTCTTGTACGTCTCCTATTTGTGCGAACTTGGAAAAGGGAAGTTAACCTTCTAACACCACAGTTTTGCTGATGGCTTGAATGAGAAGTAATTGGTTAAGAGAACCAACTCGGATAGTTGCCCTAGCTTCGATTTTTAAATAGCGATTGATAAGGTAAAGATTGGTCAATGCGTAGAGTTGCGACAACAAGTTAACTACTAAAATGAGGGTGGAAAGCCCGAGTGCATACTTTGAGATATTATCTGTCGTGAAGCATCTCAAGACTAGGGGTTAGCATCACTATGGCTAAAGGAGCAGAGCAACCAAAATTAGATTAAAACAAAATTTATGTTCAAATTAAGTTAAATGTGTAGCTTGACAAAGAGAATAAAGTAGTCCAATATGAGGAAACTGAATAAATTTGAAAACAATTTTCAAATACAAGATTAATCAGGAGGATTTAGAATGAGTGTTCTTAAGTTTCAAAAGAGGGTAGACCTCTCAAGCCAAAAGAAAGATGGATTTGCTAAAACAATCCGCTTGGAAGGGGCTTTTCCACGGATCAACACCTACCAGTGTGAATTGGATAAAGGTCATCATGTAGAGCTTGAAACCTATAAAAAGGGTGAAAAGAGCCAAATTTTCTTTTTTACTAAAGGGAAGGGCTATATTGCAACGGAATCAACTTCATACAACATTAACGAGAATGCTTTGTTTGTTCCTTTGTACGATTCTGAAAGATTTGCGTTCTATGCAACAGAAGGTTTAGAGTGGTTGGAAATTACGGTCGATCTTATTGAAGAGGAAGCCGCTAAATTAGAATTTGCTAGAATGGCATTGCCCCATTTCTGCCCTGTCTCACAGTGTCTCCGTTATGAAGAAAAATTCAAAGGACCCGACCTGCTCTCTTATTCGGTCATCCAGCATGATGAAATTTGTGGACTCGGCCTAGCCAGTATGGGTGTTGTAAGAGGTAAAGGCCCGAACTTTGTTGGTAATC
>JBBAEV010000037.1:0-7094 GCA_041655735.1 Bacilli bacterium
CCCCCTTATATTAATGCTTTAATCCAAAATGGGGCATTTTTAATTACTTCCTGTAATCTGTCAGTGTCTGAAAATACAAATACCCCCGCATCCTTAATGGATAAAAGAGGTATTTTGTGTTTAGTTAAATAATTAGCAACTATCTTATTACAGGTGAATGTTTTATTAAGAGATTTATAATTCACTACAAACAAATTCTAACCACCTGCTTTCTTATTATCATTCGATCCTGCGTCTTTGCCTAATTCCGTGTTTTCATTATCTGGATTATCCGTTTCTGGTCTACCGGACTCTTTACTGCTTATAGTTGAAGAAGTTTGAATGGGTTTTAATCTACTGCGTAAATCAAGAGATTCTACTAAATCTAAATCTGCTATAAATTGTCTTATATTTAAACCATGTGAAGCGGCAAGCCTTTGTGATAATATGCCACTTTGAGCATCTTCCCGTGCTTCCTTTTTACGTTCTTCCTGATCAAATATAGTACCATTAAAAATAACTTTAAATTTGTATTTTTTAGTTCTCTGGTTAATTTGCATTGAACAAAATCTATTAAACTGACTATAAGCAGCTTCTATAAATGAAGTGTCTATTCTTGTGGATGCTTTCATTGTTGAAGCATTGGGTTTTTCAGAATTAAACAATGACTGATCCACTCCTGCTTGTTGATATAAAGTTTTCATATATCTTTCCATAATATCTTTTTTACTTTCAGTATTATTAAAATCAAATATTTTTAAATCTTCAGCAGGAACATTCTTGAAAAAAGCACCTTCTGGTAATGTGTTTGTTACAGCTTCGGCAAATTCACCCATTACTTTAGGACTTATAGCAAATGCATCCCTAATATTTCCACCTGATTTTGTTTCTTTATTCATTGGGATAGTACCAAAAATAAATTTTACTGTTTCCAAATACATTTTTATTTTTTGCATTCGCTTATAAGAATCGCTTTCTGCTAAATCAGGGAAAAGACCTAAATACAATGGTAAACAACCAGCTAAATCATCATGAAATTTAAATACGTATGATTTATTTTTATCCATTTGTTGCCAGTACATGTGTCTGCCGTTATGATTTTCAATTCTCATTTTATATGGTCTATATGTTGAATCCTGTCTTGCTTTATAAAATTCACTCAAATATTTCCTGAACTCAGATGCAAAACCTGATATGTCAACACCCATATTCATAAAATACATCATGTTAAAAGAATATAAATAATCACCTTCTATAGACTGTTTATCAATTACACAGTAATCTGATGGCATTTCCTGAAGAGATATTACGTTACCAGACTCTCTTATATATGTATACTTCACATCTTCTTTTACCATTGCTCTGAGTGCTTTCCTAAATTCAAACATGTGATCAAATTTATCAAAAAAGTCAAATGCTTTATTTAAATCTTTTAAAAATTCTTTATTCTTTTTTTCTTCTTCAGGTACATTACCAATGGGAACAATTATATAATCAAATGTCAAAATATTTGAAAGATAATGCACTAGTGTTTTATAAGACATGTTAGTATCGTAGAAGTATTCAGCTAATCTACGTAATGCCTGTTCGTTGTTTTTTGGATCTGCTATAAGTTTTAATACTTCATCCCGTGATCTTACTACAGGATTCATGTTAATGCTTTTTAAAATTTGATTGCTTATCTGAGGATCAAGCAGGTACGACCACATGTTATTACTGTTTTGTAAAAAAGCTTTAGCATACGCCATATAATAATCATCAAGATTTTGGTGTTCAGACATCTAATTCCTCCTTTCCTCAGATTTTTACATAAGGTATTGCATAAGATAATCAAGTTCATCTGCTTCATCTTCTTTTACTCTTAATGCAGCTTCTTTAATCTTAATAAAATACAACGCATAAGAAAGACTACTATATCGGTCTTTTCGATGTCCAGCAGGTTCAGTAAGTTTAATACAACCATTTTTAATTTCCATTTCAAGAGATATCATTTCATGAATTAGTCTTGTAGTTTGGAACCAAGCCGCAACAATATTTATCGTTTCTTCCTGCGTTAGTTTTAATGAATCACTATCTATTAAAAAGTCTTTACCTTCTATTTCTGAACATAATAATTTAATTTTCCCTTTTTCAAATTGAGATTTTGTATATGTATTCATTTCATGTCCAATTTGCGAAGCATTAGCACCAGCTACTTTTATAGAATGAATTAAAGGTATAGCACTTCTGTCATATGCTCTTTCTTGCATACGATCATCGTTCATAGCACACCAAGCAGGATATTCCACGCCACGTTTATCATCATATGTCACTTTCGTTACTTCATCATAAATTGAAATACCATTACCAGCAGTATCCATGACACAATAATCACATTCTAAATCATAAAAAAGCTGTTTTAATCTGAGTGCTTGATATGTAGTATGTTGACCCTCAATAGCTTCAAGATAATCTACAGATTTTATATATTCATTTCCACTTGGAATACATCTAATAAACATAAAAGAACTTGCGTCATTTTCTTTGCTCCCCATTAACGCACAGTCAACACTTAAAATTCTAATTTCATCTGGTCTTTTTTGCTTATAAAATTTGTGTTTCTTTCGATCTTTTTTAAGTTTAATAAATTCTTCATCTGTTAACGGAAGAATCGGGAATTTTAGTGTACGGCTTTTTGTTAAATCTGCATACTTAAAATATGCTTTTTCTGACTCTCCAAAAAACATGCATTCCATTTCCATTTCCCATGACATTTGATCAAAATCTTCTTCCTGCATCTCGTCAAGTACCTGTTCTTTCATTAATAATCCTTCTTGAACAGATAATTGATATGGAAGTCCACAAACAAAATATTTTTTTCCTTTTATAAACATTTTAAAGAACGATCTAAACCTATCCCATGACCAATGCGCTTTGAACCACGCACTGGATAAATAAATTTCTTGATTTCTTTCCTGTAAATGTGCATATTCTTTTTTCTTTAAATAGGCAGGTTGCCTTGGAGTTCCAAGAAATCTTCTCAATACTCTTGTAAGAATATTTATGTCAATAAGCCGAAATTCATCATAAACGCAAATTTGTGCGCGTGCGCTGCGAGCATTCTGATTACTGGCACATATTTTTATCCAACTTCCATTTGCAAATAACACATTTGCATCATCCGTGTTCATAGAAGTACTAATTTTAGTAATTTCACGTTTAAGATTTGGAGAATTAGCCATTATTTCAGGAATCTTTTCAGTAACTATTTTCATTGCCTGAGATTTTGATCCACTTGCGACCACTATCTTGGTTCCTGGAAATAATATACATCTACATATACAAAATATTGCAGTCAACCAAGTTTTACCTTGGGATCGTGCTGCAATATACATTATATAAATGTAATGAAACATCATATAAAGTAATATGGCTTGAAATGGCTTTAAATATATCCCAAGATATTCCTTACAAAATCTTTGCGGATTAGCACGGTAAAAAGAAGCCCATGTAGCTACTCCGTACATCAATCTCTCAGATTTTGTATATTTTTCTCCAGATTTATTATAATTTTTAGATTTATGACCAACAGATGATTTTGAGAATTTATTTCTATCAACCTGAAAAAATCCCATTAAATATCACCTTCGTCCATATCTTCTAATGGCTGTACTTCTGGAGCATATACCCTCAATTTTTCCATTTCATCTTCATACTCTTTTGAGTATTCGTTTGTAATCCCCATAATCTTACATAGATGACCTAAAAACCACACACGAATATATTTTCCAATACCATCAACATCTTTCCATTCTGGATCTGGTTCTGGAACAGGCTCTTCGTTTTCCCATTTTTTTAATAGAGTACCAAATGTTATTTGATCATTTGAATTAATGCCTGATTCTTGAACTGGTTTAAGATTACTTGAACCTAATAGATCTTGAAGTGTTTTAAGTTGTTGATCTACTTTTTCACCAGAAGCCCTTCTTTTATTAATATCAATCTGCTGAAAACATATTTGTTTTATTAATGTTTCCATTGCCTTTGAATCACACTCATATTTAGCTATCCAATCTTGAAATTCATCTTCTAAAGATTCATAATCTTCTTGTGGCAAGCCTTTTCCCCAACGTCTAATAATGTCATATGTTAACTTAAAATTACTTGGTTCTTCTTCTATTAAATCATCACAAACTATTTCAACGTTCTGTGTTAATTGTTCGCTACCTTCAAAATTAACTCCGTTATTATTAACTCCACCTAAACTATTTAATTGTTTCATATATGAGGCATATAAACCCCATCCAGAAGATTTTGAATGATTTAAAGCACCATTAAAAAGTCCAGAGGAATATGGTAAATCAAATTTTTGTGCAAATGTATACATTGCTATTTTTTCATCTCTATATCTTAGTGCTAGTCTTTCATATTCTGTAGCCATACAATCCTTACACACAGGAAGTTCACCTATAAACTTATGTATAGGATTTTTACTCTTATAAAAATTTTTTTTGGTTCCTCCACAGCAAGTACATGCGTGTAACGCACTTGCTGATTTTGTACGTGCCATGTTTTCACTCCTTTTTAATCCACGAAAAAAGGAAGTCAAAAACTGACTTCCAAATTTCAATAAGATCCCAATTCTATATTCTATTCATCCAGATCATCATAATCAAATTCAGTTTCTTCAACTTGATCAGCAATCTGATTTAATATATCAGCATTATTTCTTAACGTATCTACAGTAGAAATATTATATCCTGACATAAACTGCTCTTCCAGTAAATAAGATAAAAACCTTGTGGCATCATTAATTTTAAGTGATCTAATATGCTTTACAACATCTTTCAAACTTTTTACTTGACCAACCATTGCTTTACATTGAATATTGCTTAATGGTTGTTTATATACAAGATTATCAGTGTAATCACTCAATAACTTATGATAGCATTCTTCAGAAACATGTTTATCACTTATAGAGTACGTTTCTTTAATGTCTTTATCATTAACTGTGTATTTATGAGTAAAGGTTAAAGCCATATTAGAATCACCTGCCTATAGGTTTTATATTATTAATTTAAAATAACTTCAGTAGTACTAATACCTTTTTTGTTAGTATTAAATTCAAACAACATTACTCCAGCCTTAGCACCAGTAAGCAACTTATCACTAAATGCATCAGAACCCATAAGAGAAGGAAGTATGACAACCTTAATATTACCCAATTCACTTTCTCCAACAGTAGAAATAGAATCATGGTGTAGATGTCCAATTATCATGTAGTCAATCTTAATATTTAATAATATCTGTAATTCCTTTAGTAATGCTTCTGGTTTTTTGCCTTTATGCTGATGACCATGAAAAGCAAGTATGTTTTTGCCATTAATACTAAATACAGCATATTCGGATTCGTACAATGGAACATTAATTCTTGGATTATCTTTTAATACATCATGTATATAATTAATAATTACTTTTTCTAAATCTTCATCAGGAAAAGAACCTGCTTGAACATTTAAAAACCTAATTTCTGTATGATTTGCAGATTTTACATGATGATATGTAAGTGGCATATATTTTGATAATTGATTTAACCATTCAGCCATCATTCTTCCAAATTCAATAGCTGAATCAATTACGCCCATTTCAAGTACACGTATCTGATTGACCCTCAACAAGCCATCCAGACTATCTCCACAATTAAGTATATGTAATTCTACAATATTCCTGTCTTTTATCCATTCTATAATCTCATTCATTAAAATATTAAGCCTTTGTTTACAAATTTCAGTAGAATAAGAATTATTATAAGAATCAAAGAGTTTGCCGAAGTGGATATCGCTCAAACCTACAAGACCAATTTTTTCTCCACCAATAGAACTTACTTCTTGGAAAATAGGTGCTTCTATTGTTTCAATACTATTTTGTACCCTATCCCAAAATTCTTCATATCTAGCATCTTTACGAAGAAGTTTGTTGAGTTCTAATTTAGTAGTTTGAACCTTCATTTTTTCTTTTTGAAGTTCAAGTTTTTTTAATTCAAGTTGTTTAAAAACTTTTTCATCATTTATATTCTCATTAATTTTTTCATCAATATAGTTTTTATATTCATAGATTCCATAAGCTGTTTTTCTAAGATGGTCTGGTGAGCATTCTAACCCTAATAAATCCCTAATTTCAATCCAATCTAAATCCGAAGTTTTTTCTATTTTATCAATAATTAAACGTAATTTCCAATCTAAAAAGGATTCGTTGTTCCTTCTTTGATATTTTTCCAAAACCTTTGTCCTCCCAAAAATAAAAATTTCCCCGGATAGGGGAGTAGGGGAGGAATACTCCCCTATTAAACTATTCAATTAATTCATCAGCATGGTTTGCGACCCATCCTCTGAAGTTGTAAGTTAAATTACATATTTTACATCTTTCTTGTCCTTTAAAATGATTAATATATTTTACAAAACCTGATTGAGATTTTTTCTTTAAATCAATTTGCCCCGAATGACCTAATACAATAATTTTACAATTGTCTCCAAAACGTGTTAATACCTTTTTAAGTTCTGGAACTGTGAAATTTTGTGTTTCGTCAATAATAACAATAGTTTTATCCATTTTTGAAGAACCTCTCATATAAGCATGAGAATAAGCATTAATCCATGCAGTTCCATTTTTATTATTTATAATATCACTATAAAAACATGTATTGACGTTTTCATTAATTGTTAATAATGCATCATATAATGGAGTAAGATATTTTGCTTCTTTTTCTAAAACACTTCCAGCAGTAAATCCTAAGGTGTCTTCTTGACAAGGAGAAAATATATAATCCATATTTATATATTTACCAGAAGAAACTAATAATTTAGCACAAGCTACTGAAAGAACTGTTTTGCCCGTTCCTGCTTTGGAATTAACGAAAAGAATATCATAATCATCACCCATAATTGCTTCTTGAAGTTCTTTTTGTTCTTCACTAAGTTTCAATCCAAAAAATAAATTATCCTTTTTAGATCTTTTGCTCATTATTTATACAACCCTTCATTATGTATTTTTAATATTGTTGTACTCATACCAAATATTATCTTCTACATACTTATATCTTTTTGATTTGGCATAATTTTTATAATCTCGTTTATGTT
>JBBAEV010000038.1:0-7037 GCA_041655735.1 Bacilli bacterium
GGTACCGCTATTATTAATATTATAGCTAGTACTACTATTACCGCGAGTAATTCTATTAAAGTAAAACCTTTATTATTTCTTTTTTCCATTTACTTACACCTCTTATATTTAAAATATAACATATTGTAAATATAAGGTAAAGAAAAAACAAGATATTATCTTGTTTAATGTAAAATTTTTTAATCGAATTTAGTAACCTTTTTTTTATAATTATTTGCTTTATTATGATCTCCTATATAGCGATAATAATCTATTATATAATTATCTAATTCTTTATCTCGATATACATCATTATAAAAGAAAGCCATATACCCTATAAATAAAGTCATTAATACTGTCGCAATTAACCCATTAATTCTTTCAAATAACGATGTTTTGTATTTAACCCCTACCACAATAGATATCATTAATCCACCTATTAAACCACCAATATGAGCTGCATTATTAATTCCGCTCATACTAAATCCAATAAGTAAATTAATTATTATAAGGGGTATTATTTGTTGTTTTAAAACAGTCCCCAAGAACGCTCTATAGTGGTATCCAAAATAAATCATAGACCCCATCAATCCAAAAATAGCTCCTGATGCTCCTGCGCTTATTTCAGTAACAAATAACATTGATAATAAACTACCAAATAAACCACTAAATAAATAAATTATAATAAATTTTATTTTACCATAGAAACTTTCTATGTAAGAGCCTAATATATATAGCGCATAATTATTAAATATAAAATGAAGTAACCCAATATGTAGAAAATTACTAGTTATTAATCTATAATACTCCCCGCCCCTAATTAAAGGAGTATAACTAGCGCCATACTTTATCAAAGTAATATAGTTATTACTTCCATAGTCAACATATTCCATTAAAAAGAAAAGTAAAGCATTAATAAGTATTATCGCATAAGTAATATAAGGTACCTTTTTAGAAAATACATCATTAGTTTTTTTCGCATCTTCTTGATTTTTTTTATTTAAATCTCTTGTTATTTTAACAAAAAGTTCTGTTCCTTTTTCTGAATGCTCTAAATCTTTTTCTAATCCTTTAAACATTTTAGTTAATAATATGTTATTTTTAATATCTTCATCTTCACTTAAATAAATTGTATCAATGTTTTTTTGATTAGTTAAATTAACATTATCCCCAATATCAGTAAATATAGACAGCATCTTCATTTTTAATGAAAAAGTTTTTATTTTTAATTTGCGCATTATTTTTTGTGTTTTAAACATATCAAAATCATATTGTTCCATATTATGAATATGATTAGATACTATTCTTATTAGTTTATATGGCCTTTCCATATTTTCAAGCCATATTTCATTTTGCGCACCATAAAGAACAACCGGATTATAACCCTGTTTAGTAATAAAATAATGTAATAATTTTATTACAATTTCATTTTTAGCTTCTATTTTTGTTTCATTCATTTTTATTCCTCACAATTCAATAATACTATTTTAATATTAATCATAAAATTAGTAAAGGGGTGCTTTAATGAAAAAAATTATTATATTCCCTATATTCCTAATTCCTTGGTTTTTGGGGCTTTTAATTTTCAATATAGATTCATCATACTTTAATAATCTTAACATTCCTTTTTTTATATCTTCTTTAAATAAATTATTTATATTTCTAACTATTGTTTATATAAATATCGCTATTAGTATACATATTATCTATATAAAACATAAAGATATAAAAAAAACTAGGACATATTATAAATTAATTATTACAAACTATATATTAAATCAATTATCTATTTTTTGTTTATTTACAATAAAAGATTATTTATTATTCTTTTTAAATAGTATAACCTTATTAGTATCTACTCTATGGTTATATAAAAGTATAAAAAAATTAGATAAGATTGCTAGCCTTTTTATAATTATATATATAATATGGTCTTTCCTTCAAACAATATTATCTATTTCAATATATCTTACTAATCCTTAAACATCATTAATATATTATTAAAATCATCGGGAATTGGTACTTCAAACTCCATATATTTATTTGTAGTAGGATGAGTAAATCCAATTGTTTTAGCATGTAACATTTGTCCACTATCATCTATTACTTTTTTCTTTCCATATAAAGGATCATTTATAATAGGGTGACTAATATATTCCATATGAACTCTTATTTGGTGAGTTCTCCCTGTTTCTAATTTACACTCAATTAAAGTTGCCTCTTTATATCTTTCTAAAACTATAAAATGAGTTATTGATTTTTTACCATCTTTTTCAATAGCCATCTTTTTTCTATTTGTTTTATCTCTTCCTATTGGTGCATCAATAGTTCCCTTATCATGAGTGATAACACCATGTACTAAAGCGCTATATTTCCTAGTAATAATTTTATTTTCTAATTGTTTTGATAAATTAAGATGAGCATTATTATTTTTCGCAATCAATAATAAACCACTCGTATCTTTATCAATACGATGGATTATACCTGGTCTAAAATTACCATTTATATCACTTAATTCTTTAGAGTAACCAAGTAACCCATTAACTAAAGTATCATCATAATGACCTGATGCGGGATGTACAACCATTCCTATTGGTTTATTTATTACCATCACATCATCATCTTCGTATACTATATCTAAATTAATATTCTTTGGTTTTATCTTATTATCCTCTCCTAAATTATTATTCACCTTTATGATATCATTATTATTTACTATATAATTACTTTTTACTAATTTATCATTTACTAATACTTTACCTTGATCTATTAATTTTTGAATCTTACTTCTACTTGTTTTTAATTCATTAGTTAAGTATTTGTCTAATCTTTCTTTATCATTATTACTTACCTTTATTTCTACCAACAACCCACCACTCCTTTATTATTAATAATATCATTAGGAATGTTCCTATTACTATCGCACTATCAGCTAGATTAAATATTGGAAATATATAATTAAAGATATGTACTTCTATAAAATCAACAACATACCCCATTATTATTCGATCAGCTAAATTGCCAAATACTCCTCCTAATAAAAAACCATATGCTAATACATCTAGTTTTTCTAATTCTTTATCTTCTTTTATCATTTTTATTAAATAGATTAAAAATAATACCGCAACTAGTATTAAAAATAATGTTTTCTCTTGAAAAATACCCCAGGCAGCACCTCTATTTTGCGAATGACTAAAATATAAAAAATTATTAATAAGCTTTGTACTAGAACCGTATTCAATTAAACTCATTATCAATTGTTTAGTAATTTGATCTATTATTATTACTATTATTGCGAGAAACCATATCTTGTTCTTCATTTAAATCACCTTATATCTTATAATGTTTTTTTATATCTTTTTTTGAAAAAGACAATTTAAAATAATTAATAATTGTTAAAACCTGGAAGAAAGCTGATACTCCCATTAAAATCCAAAAAGGAATTTCCATGTTAGGATCAATAGAAACAAAGATTCCTACTATTATTGTAATAAAAAGAAAGAATGTTTTAAGCTTTCCCACTAATACAATATAAAAGTTATCGCTTTTCATATAAGCCATTATTCCAATACCAGATATTAAGATTTCAAAAACAAATAAAAGAAATATTAATATATTATCAACTATCGCAAGTGATAATAAAGCCATACCCACAAAAAACTTATCCGAAATATGATCCATCTTGATTCCATATTTACTCTCTACATTCCATCTTCTTGCTAAATAACCATCTAATAAATCACTAATAGATCCTATTATAAATAGTATTATAGTTAAATAAAAATATTTTTGAAAAAAAGCAAAAGGAAATATAAAAGCTAAAATTAATCTTAATGTAGATAAAATATTAGGAATATACAGTTTTATATTTTTCATTATACCCTCTCACTTCATTATATTTATATGACATTTTTATTAAAAAACACTTTTATAGTGTTTATTTTGCTTGACTTAAAGCCTTTTCAATTGCTTCGATATAAGTGTCCGCAGTAATAGTAACTCCACTTATTGAATCAAGTTTCGTTTCTTCTCCATCAGACCATACAACCCAATCTAATCCTTGTTCAGAAACTACTTTTTCTTCTATTACCTCTACTTGTTCATACCATTCAGCTCCACCTTCAATAATTCCTTGTTGTGCTGAAGTATCTTTCATACCATAATCATCGCCAAGTGTCTTTTTAGTGGTATTTATATCATCTGTTACATAAGTAGAATCAATAAAACACGACTTAATAACACCGTCAGTATTAACATATACTACTGCAGTAGTTACATACTTCTTTCCATATGATTCATATTCCACTGAACCTAAATATGTTCCTTCTTTATAGTCCCCTACCTTTGCACATCCGGTTAATAATATAAACCCTAAACAAAATATAATTGATAATATTTTTTTCATTCTTACCTCCTCTAATTTAAATAAATTATAACAGATATCAACCTTAATTACAATCTTTTCTATAATATCTTAACACTGTTTTAGAGGCCATTCCTACAACTATTCCAGTTGGTATAGAAAACAATAATATATATGGTAAATAATATATTAATGAAATAGTATTTAATACAACAATACCTATTATTATTTGACCTATACTATGAAATATAGCTCCCATAACACTAACTCCTATTACTGATAACTTAGTACAATTTTTCATTAAACACATAATAACGATACTAAATAATGCTCCCGATATACTAAAAAAGAATGTTATATTAAAAAGACCGGTTCTAAGTAATCCTACTAAAAAAACTCTAAGTATTGAAATAAATAAAGCATCTTTAAAAGAATACATATAAATAACAAATATTATTACTGTATTCGCAAGACCCAATTTCACTCCAGGAATAATTCCACTTATTATAGGTATCATTGATTCTATGATACTTAAAACAATAGACAACGCTAATAACATTGATATTGTAGTTATTTTTTTTATGTCCATAATATCACCTATATATATTTCTTTGCTTCCCTTAAAGTAACTGGTTTTAAATTATATCCATCTACTACTTTTCTTATATACAAAGGAAAAGTATATGAAATATCTCTAAGTAACCAGCCCAATGCTTTTTGAATAAAAAATTCGCTACTTTGATATGTCTTCTCTATAATTATATTTACTAAATCAAGATTAACTTCTTCTTTCATACATAATTGACAAATAATTCCCATCCTAATTACCCATTTATTTTTACTATTAATGTTTTTTAGTATATATTTTTCTAAATATTTTCTATTTTCTTTTAATAAAAACCATCTTCTAACTACTAAATTAGCTGAATCTGTTGTATTCCACCAAGGACTAATAGTAGTAGCTATTTTAGTCAATTCTAATATATCTTTATATCTAAGATTTTTTATGTTAGTTTTTAATAAAGAAATAGCTATATAATAAAAATCACGATATTTTTTGTTACTTAATTCATGAACTAGTTTCATTATTTCATCTATTGAATCCTTTTTATGACAAGCAATAAAATCTTTAGATAATACTCCTAACTCTTTTTGAGATAATCCTAAGAATAAACATGTATTTTTCATATACTTTTGTTGGATAAGGGCTACTTCTTCATTTTTATTTTCTAATAATATCTTTTCTAATTCTTCTATCTTCATATATCCTCCTATTTTACTATCGCATCTATATCTGTTTTATCCTTTAATTTAATAACTATTTTATTAGGTAAACAAATAATTGGTTCAAACATTGAATCAACAAATCCTTGTTTAGAACAGATATGTAGTGGTGATGTTTCTTCTTTTACCCTAATTTTATTATTCTTTACCTCAATATTAACTTTCCCATTATATCCTTCTACTTCATATTCTTTATCAATTGATAAATCAATCGTCAGTACTAATTTATTTTCATAATAAACAAGAGCTTCTTGTTCTTTAAAGTTAATGTTTCTTATTATTACGATTAATAATACAGAAATAATAGTTACAATTAATATTAATTTAACATCATGCTTATTCATATTTATCAAACCCATCTGAATAATAAACATTATTATCATTACTATACCAAATAGCTTCTACATTAGACAAATTATTTACATACTTAATTCCATCTTCAATTGACATTAAAAATAACATCGTTGAAAGAAGATCACCATAACCACTATCTTTAGTGATAATAGTAACGCTTTTCATATTATTAGAAGGATATAGTGTTTTAGAATCAATAATATGATGATATAACTTGTCATCATATTCATAATATCTTTCATAACTACCACTAGTAATAACACTTTGATTAGTAACATTTACTATTTTATACATATTATCACTATCTTTTATTGGTTCTTCTATCCCTATCTTATATAATCCCTTATTATAGTGATTCCCTGTCTTAACATTACCACCTGCATTTATAAGATAATTATTTATCCCTACACTTTCTAAATAATTACCAACAAGTTCTGTAACATAACCTTTCGCAATAGCCCCTAAATCTATATTTATATTACTTTTCTTTAATATCGTATTATCTTCTAAAACAATATCATCTATATTAATATTTTTGCCAGCTAAAACCAGTTCTTTTTTAGTAGGTATACCAGTGCCTTCATCACGATATTTTTTCCATAAAGATGTAATATTACCTAACGCTATATTTACTTTACCATCACTTAATTTATAACTATTAATTCCATACTCGATTAATTTATATAACGATGAATTTATTTCTAACTTTTCATTAACTTTTAACTTATTATTAATATAATAAATATTTTTTACTCCTTTATATTCAACATAAGCATCACTCAATTTATGAAATTCACTGTATAAATCATCTATTTTATTAAAATACATATCTATATTATCTTTATTAGAATAAATCTTAATATTAATATAAGTATTCATATAAAAGAAGTTTTTACTATATTCCTTTTCAATTTTCGTACAACCACTAAATAAAAATAAAAAAATTAATATAAACGATAATTTTTTCAACATTTTACCACCTAATTTATTATAACATGTATAATAAAGGACATAAATAGTTAAAGACTATTATGTTTTTTTCTATTTATGATTTATA
>JBBAEV010000039.1:0-6948 GCA_041655735.1 Bacilli bacterium
TTACCCCAGGACAATTAGTCTCTTTTATATTATATCTTGGAATGATTGGTTGGCCAATGTTTGCCTTAGGAGATCTTGTTAATATCATGTCGAGAGGGAATGCTTCTTATGATAGAATTAATAGTATTTTAACTCAAAAATCTGAAGTGCAAGATCCACAATACCCAGTTGAAATAAGCACTACTCTTGAGACTTTAGAATTAAAAGATGTAACATTCTCTTATCCAGGAAGTAAATACTTAGCCTTAGACCGAGTAAGCTTTTCTGTTAAGAAGGGTAAAACCCTCGGAATAGCTGGAAAGACTGGTAGTGGTAAAACCACTATCATTAGGCAAATCCTTAAGCAATATGACCTCCAAAAAGGACAAGTTTTAATAAATCATACTAATATTAAAGATATCACAACTAATAACCTCCGAAAATTCTTTGGTTATGTTCCGCAAGAACATATTATGTTTTCTGGAACTGTACACAAAAACATCGCCTTTGGAAAAAAGGATGCCACTAATGAAGATATTGATGAAGCAATAAATCTTGCTTCTTTTAGAAAAGATATTGCTTTCTTAGATGATGGCCTAGATACTATTGTTGGAGAAGCTGGCATTACTCTTTCTGGAGGGCAAAAGCAACGCTTAGCCATTGCTAGGGCATTTATTACTAATCCAGAGGTTCTTATCCTTGATGATTCCCTTTCTGCTGTTGATGGTACTACAGAAAAAGAAATCCTTAAAAATATAAAAAGGGCAAGAAGTAAAAAAACAACAATTATTATCGCTCATCGACTCTCTGCCATTGAACATGCTGATGAAATAATTGTTCTGGAAGATGGAAAAATAGTTGAAAGAGGAAATCACCAAGAATTAATGGAACTTGGTGGATGGTATTCAAAACAATACATGCATCAACAAATGTTTAAGAAAGCGGAAGTAAATAATAATGAGATTTCTTAGAGTTTGGAAATATACAAAAAAATATCGCGGGCTAGTCTTCATTTCATTTATTGCATTAATTATTGCTATTGCTATTGAACTAGTTATGCCTTTATTCTTTACATCATTAATTGATGATTATATTATTGGTATTGAAAAGCCATGGTACATTGTTAGTAGGGATGAAAATAATGCTATTATTCATAATGGTAAATATTATGCTCAACAACGTAATATTCAAGACACAAAGCTATGGGTCACAAGGGATAATGAAGTTCGCATTTTCTTAATAAATAATAAATTTTATTTTATTGATGAATATGTAGAAAAAGGTTCTAAAAAAATCGTTGATGATAAACTAGTAATAACTAATGAACAAAATGAAACTTATGAATATTATTATGAAATTCTAACTGGTGATACATTGCTTACCTTTTATAGACCCGCCATTTCACCAATAACAAAGCTTATTATTTATTATGTTTTATTGAACATAATAGCTATATTTATTACATATTTATATAGAATTAGCTTTTTCAAACTAGGTAATAAAGTAACCTATGATATTAGATGCGAAGCATTTGAAAAGATTCAAAAACTCCATATATCTTATTTTGATAAAACGCCTGCAGGTAAGGTTGTTGCTAGAGTAACTAATGATACCCAAACAATTATCGATTTATTCTCAAGAATTATCATTGTTTTTATTAGTGCTATTATTCTTTTTATTGGTACTTATTTTAGTTTATTTATGCTTGATGTAAAACTAGCAGCTTATACTTTGCTTTTAATCCCAGTTCTTCTTATTTGGGGCAAGCTTTACCGAATTGGTGCTAAAAAATACAACAAGGTTGTTCGGAGTGAAAACTCAGAAATCAATGCTTACTTAAACCAATCAATTAAAGGAATGGAAGTAATTCAAGCATTTAATCGGCAAGATCTAAGTTTTGAAGAATTCCAGCATCATAATAAGCGTTATTTAGAATATCGAACAAAAATCTTAAAACTCAATTCAACATTATCAGGAAATCTTGTTAGAAGTCTTCAACGTCTAATTTTTGCATTAATCGTTCTTTATTTTGGATGGAATTCATTAGGAATTCATTCTGTTGTAAGCGTTGGTGTAATCTATGCTTTTGTTGAATACATTAATAAACTAGTTAACCCTGTCCAACAAATATTCGGTAATATTGATGTCTTTGAACAATCACTAGTTTCTGCAGAACGAGTATTTTACCTTCTTGATCAAGATGAATTACCTTTATATGATGACGATGCACCTCGTTTTAAAGGTGATATTGAATTTAAAGATTTTAGTTTTGCTTATGAAAAAGATAATTATGTCTTAAAAGATATTAATTTAAAGGTCAATGCTGGTGAAACAATTGCAATTGTTGGTCATACTGGCAGCGGCAAAAGCTCTATGATGAATGTTATGCTTCGTTATTATGATTACAATGAAGGAGAAATATTTATTGATAATACTGAAATAAGGGAATATTCGAAGCAAGCTTTTAGAAAACATGTTGGAATTGTCTTACAAGACCCAGTACTATTTACTGGAACTATTGCTTCTAATATTCGGCTTAATAATAATTTGATCTGTGATGGTATGATAGAAGATGCCCTAAGAAAAATTGGGGCAGAACGCTTTATTGAAAAGTTTTCAAAAGGTATTAATGAAAAAGTCCTAGAAATGGGTTCTAACTTCTCAACAGGAGAAAGACAACTAATCTCATTTGCCAGAGCACTAATTTATAATCCTGCAGTCTTAGTTTTAGATGAAGCAACTGCTAATATTGACACAGAAACTGAACAATTAATCCAAAATGCATTAGCTGTTGTAAAACAAAATAGAACAACATTTATAATCGCTCATCGCCTTTCAACAATAAAAGAGGCTAATCAAATAATTGTCTTAGAAAAAGGAAGGATTGTAGAAAGAGGAAATCATGATACATTAATGAATACTAAGGGTAAATACTATGAAATGTATCAATCACAACTTCACCAAAATTAAAAATTAATTACAAAACTAAAAAACAACCAATTTACTGGTTGTTTTTGTTATCTATAAGTTTAAGTTTGTCTTTTCTTTTCATTTGCTTTATTTCATATTCTCTCTTCATTGCTTCTTGTTTACTATTATAACCTTCTTGATATACCAAAGTTACAGGTATTCGTCCTTTTGTATATTTCGCTCCCCTTCCAATATTATGATCACTAAGTCTTTTATCTATATTATTAGTCCATCCTGTATACAGTGTATTGTCATAACATTTTAATATATATGTATAATATTCCATTTATGAACTCCTTTTTGTATTAAAGATAGTTTATCAGATTTAATGAGATTGTCAAACTAAAGTTATTTTGAGATTTTGCCTATGCTTAATATCTTGAATCTACAGTTCATTAATTTCATTCAATAATTGCTTCCGGCAAAATATTTCTGTCTTTACAGCGTTATTAATAATTTGATTAATTTTTAAAACTTTTTAATTTGTATATAATTAATAATTACAAACTTAGATATTTCCAAAAAAACATAACTAAAAAATATAAATACCTATAAAATTATGGTGTCAATCTTATATTAACTAATTTGTTTATATTTTAATAATAACTACTGATTTAATCTTATTTGACCTAAGACAATATTTTTTTTAAAAGTTTACTAATACATAAATACAACCACTATTTTAAATTAGCATATTTTATAAGTGAATAATTTATATGAGGGTTTTAGGTTTATTATTAAAAAGAATATTTTCAATTCTTTTTTTTGCAATATGAAAATATTTTTCTTCTTTTTCTATTCCGATATATTTTCTATTTAACTTTTTAGCTACATAGCATGTGGTTCCACTCCCTAGAAAAGGATCTAGTACTAAATCACCTTCCTTGGATGAAGCCTTTATTATTCTTGCTAATAATGCTTCAGGTTTTTGAGTAGGATGGTAACCATGTTTTTTTTCATTCATTTGTACTGAATCTAATAACCAAACATCTTCCATCTCATGATTAAAAATATTATACATTTCTTCATAATTAAAATAATGTTTATTCCTTTTTTTACCCCAAATAATGAATTCATATGAAAATCTAAATTTATTTTTATATATTAATGGTGGCGGATCGCTTTTATGCCATATAATAATATTAATTATTTTAAATCCTAGCTTTTTCATGTTTTGATAAACATCAAAAATATTATGATGTGTTCCTGATACCCAAATAGTTCCACTCTCTTTTAGTAATCTATAACATTCTTTCAACCAATCAAATGTAAACAAATCTATACTTTCATAATTTTCTTTCTTGTCCCAAGCTCCTTTATTTACCGAAACAATTTTGTATATTCCGGACAATAAAAACAACCATTCCGGTCTATTAAGACAACCATTCCGGTCTATTAAGACAACCATTCCGGTCTATTAAAGCAACCGTTCCGGTCTATTAAAGCAGCTTTTGTTGACATAAATTAAGTCCTTCTATAAAATGAATTAAGTATCTGTTTAAGGAGGGCTAAAATGCCAAGGAGAAATGCAGTGAGTAGTATCAGAAAAATTATCCAGATGTATGAAGTGAGTAATAGTTTTAGTTTAAATGAATTAGCCAATATGTGCTCTTGTTCTAGGACATCCGTGAAAACGGTGATTAATGCCATTAAGATTCACAACTTGAAGTATGATCAAATCAAAAATATGTCTGACAATCAATTAGAAAAACTTATCTATCCACCCAGAGATGCCAATATAACCAAGGCCCCGCTTGACTATGAGTACTTTACCAATGAATTGAAGAAACCGCACGTGACGAAAATGATGCTTTGGCGTGAGTATATCGCCATGAACCCTGACGGGTATCAAAGAACACAGTTTTTTGAATTGTTGAATAAGAATCTCGTATCAAAAAAGATTACCATGCATATGAATAGAAAACCCGGAGAAAAAATGTATGTTGATTGGGTAGGAGATTCCGCGATGATTTATGATAGGAACACCGGAGAAGCCATTAAAGTGTTTTTCTTTATCAGCACAATTGGGGTCAGTTCTTACCCGTATGTTGAGGCGTTCTTGGATAGGAAAAAGCAAAGTTATATCCAGGGTCATGTTAATGCCTTTCGGTATTATAACGGCCTACCTCTAGCTGTGGTACCGGATAATGACAAATCAGCGGTAACAAAAGTTGGCAAATATGATTCCCTTATAAATGAAACTTATCAAAGAATGGCTGATTATTATAAAATCGGGGTGCTAAACACAAGAAGCAGGTCTCCCAAGGATAAAGGTGCGGTTGAAAAGGCAGTGCTGGATGTTGCCGAAAGGGAGCTTATCGGTGGGCTGAGAAAAGAAAGATTCTTTTCTTTGCAAGAATTAAATGAAAGAATATTAGAAAAGTTAAAGGATGTGTCGGAAAGACCCTTCCAAAAACGACCCGGTTCCAGGAAAAGTGTATTCCTAGAGGTTGATTATCCGGCAATGAGACCCCTGCCGGAAAAACCATTCACTTATGTAGAATTTGCTTATGCTACGGTAAATGTAGATTATCATATTGAGGTTGATTCAAACTTTTACAGCGTGCCCTACAAATATATCGGTAAAAGGGTTAAGATTGAATTATACACTAATGAGATTAAAGTTTATTTCAATAACGAGTTTCTTGCCATGCATAAGCGGCTTCTAATAAAAAAATATAAATATCAAACCGAATTAGCTCATATGCCTAAGGATCACCAATTGTACCATAAGTTTAATAAAGAATATTTTATTGACTGGGGAAAGAAGATAAGTCCTGAAGCCGAGGAAATTATAAAATCAATGTTTGAGAAAAGACCTATTGAGGAACAAAGCATTAGGGGATGCCTTGGAATACAACGTTTATATAAAGATTACGGGGCAAACAAGTTTAAAGACACATGCGCTATTATTTGCGATAAAAACTTAGATAAGACCTATCGCAATATAAAAAAGGTTATAGAAACTATAGAATCAATTGTTCCAAAAGAAACGATAATTAATCATAATAACATCCGCGGGAAGGATTATTATTCATGATTAAACGCGAAACAATCGAGAAAATGACTGATCTTCACCTTTCCCACATGGCATCTATTTATAAAGGTCAAGAAGAAAATCCTAATGTTATAAGTTTACCTTTTGATGAAAGATTTGGTATACTAATTGATTCGGAATACGATGCAAGAATGACAAGACGTTTTATGAGGCTTATTAAAGAAGCCGGTTTCAAAGAACACTCGACACTTGATGAAATAATCTATTCGCCTGCCAGGGGTCTTGAAAAAGGCCAAATATTAACGCTAGGCAAATGTGATTGGGTAAAGCATGGCCATAATATAATCATAACCGGCCCCACGGGGACGGGCAAGACATATCTCACTTGTGCCCTCGGTATGAAGGCTTGCGAGAATAATTATCGCGTATTCTATTACCGGCTTTCAAGGTTGCTTAATGATCTGGAGGCAGCTAGAAGAGAATACGGATATAATAAGTTTTTATCTGGGTTAAGAAAGATTAACGTAATAATTATTGATGATTTTGCGACATCCCGGTTAAGCATCGAAGAAAGCAGAAATCTCCTTGAAATAATAGATGACCGCAGTAAATATCTATCATGTATTCTTACAAGTCAAATTCCCCCGGGAAACTGGTATGAGGCATTTGAAGATCCGACGTTTGCGGATGCAATTATGGATAGGCTTATTCATAATTCATATCATATTAACTTGAAGGGTCCTTCTATGCGTAAGATAACTACAACAATCAATGAAAAACAACTTTAAATATTTAAAATAATGTGATATAGTAAAAACAACAAAAGACTTTAATAAAACATCCTTTCGGATCAGATCCTTTGGTTAGCAAATCCAACCTACGGTTTATCCTGTCGGACCTGTACTTATCCTCCGGAAACCCTGTCTTTATTCTCCGGAAGCCTTGTTTTTATCCTCCGGAAGCCCTGTCTTTTTGACCGGAATATACAGTTTGTGAGGATA
>JBBAEV010000040.1:0-6869 GCA_041655735.1 Bacilli bacterium
CACGTTGCAAGGAAGACTTGGAAAAACTGCCGTTGGTAATCATGCAATTGAAATCATGTTGGTCATGGACTTGTTCGGCTACTGCTAGCATATAGTCCTGCCATACCACTGGCTCACTATAGGTATAACTCAGTATGTTGGTTCCTGTCCGATTCATTTTATCAATTACACTTTCTGTCGTAACAGGAAATTGTCGCTGATGATCCTTACGACCAGGCCAATAGGGGCTGCCTATTTGACTAATATGGTAATTTTGACAAAAACTACATGTGTAATTACACCCAAAGAGAGCGATGGAAAAGGTTTGAGAACCTGGAAAAAAATGGTACAAAGGTTTTTTCTCAATCGGATCAACCCCAGAAGCTACGATTTCTCCGGAGCCAAGAGTTCGAATCTCACCATCTTGGTGCTTGCGAATTCCACAAACACCTAAGGCACCCTCTTCAAGGGTACACATACGCCAACAAAAATCACACTGCAAAGTAGTTTTCACCTTATTGCTCCTCAAAGATTTCAGCCTGAAACACTTCAAAGACACACTCTTTTTGTTGCCAAGCGGTTGGGTATAAGCCAGCTTTCATAGCGAGATGATTAAGCATAGTCTCCCGATCCCAACCTTGTTCTGGAGCCACTTGGGGCAAGAAGAGAGCACGATGACGCCCGTGGGTAAGTATCACACCATCACGCCCTACTTCGATCTCCTGTGGTGCTTTTACCTCATAAGGGATAGATAGAATGGATATCTCAATTTTTATCTGAGGCAACTCCTCCAGTCGCAGTGGAAGAAAGCGGGGGTCATGAAATGCACTCTCTTGCGCTAGACGATAGACTAATCGATACAGTGGTTTCTGACCGAGAACATTCCCAATACATCCACGTAAGACTTCGCTAGTAGCTGGGGATGATGCTTCGCGTTTTAACGTAACAAAAGCCCCCTCCTCTCCGGTCAACTCAGAAGGAGGATTCTCTTTTAATTTCTTTAGCGTAACTGACAATTCTCCTGTTAATGCTTCCTTAATCGACTCACGGGCAAGGGCTAGAAGTAAGTTCTGATGGTTTAAGTACATAGTCAGCTCCACAGTAATGTGCCATAGGCGACAAAATCATTGGATCTCTCACCTAGCACATCCAGTGAATTATAATAATCAGCAACCCACCCTCGAGTCCCTAATTTCTTTGCTAACGCACTGACAATAGATGCAGCGGCAATACCACAGACTGTTGACCGTCCAATCCGTTGTCGTAAGAAGATGGGTCCAGACTCAGATCGAACTAAGGCATGAGCTAATTTTAAATCTTCTTCTTTGACCCTTTGAGTGACTGTATGATCGACTTGGAGACCGTAGGGAGCATAACTAAATCTATGGCCATAATGGGTAAAATCTGAGGATGCAATAACCAAAGTTTGACCTGCCTCTAGCTCGTCTTCTCCTAGCGCTTTTGCAATTGAATCAGCTATTTTTTGGGCATTGATAGCATCTGTGACGAGGGAAATAAGGGCCATGCTCACTGCAATTTGGTGTTTTTGTTGCTCTTGTAAATAGGCTAAAAATGGTAAAACCATCTCTACTGCATGTTCCCGTTGCACAACTCTCGTGCTATCGGGACCGTCTTTTTCTAACCCGGTTTCAAATGATCCTAGGCGCCCTAATGGAGTATCATAACCATCAAACGAGGCAAAGGAGAGGACGTTCTCCGGGAGAGCTGTATTATGGGAAGGAGATAAGATGAGAACCTTTGAGATTTTCTTAGGGGCATGGAGCACGAGATGGGCTATTCCCCTCCCGCTGTAGGCCAACCCTGCATGCGGCAATACTGCCAAGCGGACAGGACCCTCAGGACTATCTGTAGAACTGGCTCGGCGAGCCAGATCGACAGATTCTATAATTGTTGAGCGCAAGCCGTCTATTTCAGCGGTATACCAAGTGCCCGCGTACCAAGCCTTGCGCACGGAGAGCGTTCTTTTATTAACCATATCCGACTCCTCGCCCTTAGTATAACGCACCAAGTGAGGGTCGTACAGGTCTACTATATTAGCATATGCATGATGGCTTCTTGATCAGTCTCTTTCGCAGGCAAATCTTTTAAGATCTTACCTTCGTTCATCACATAGATCCGATCACAGACACCTAACAACTCCGGCAATTCAGAAGAGATAAAAAGGATCCCTTTTCCCTGAGCGGCCAAACCATTGACGATTGTGTAAACATCATGCTTAGCACCAACATCAATACCTCTAGTAGGTTCGTCCATGATATAGACTTCAGAATCGCAATAGAGCCATTTCGCTAAAACAACCTTCTGTTGATTGCCACCACTCAGATTGACGACTTGTTGTAATATGCTCGGACATTTTATCTTAAAGTCATTAACGGCCTTTTCAGCAACTGTAATTTCTTCGTTTTTGTTGATAATACCAGCCTGGGAAATAGCATCAGTATTGGCTAGGGTGATGTTGTCTTTCACATTTGCCATCAAGACCAACCCAAGGCGTTTGCGGTCTTCTGAGATATAAGCTAAACCACTTTCAATGGCTTTAGAGACAGTACTTACGTTAATCGGTTGGCCTCTTAAAAAAGCCTCTCCGCTTATATTATTGCCATAACTCTTACCAAAAAGACTCATCGCAAATTCAGTTCGACCAGCACCCATCAAACCAGCAAGGCCAACAACCTCACCCGCGCGTACATTGATGGAAATATTGTCAGAAGACTTCCTTCCAATAATAGTGGGATGATCAACATTCCAGTTTTTCACTTCGAGAAGAATATCGCCAATCTCATTATTTCGTTCTGGGAAGCGGTTGACTAATTCACGCCCTACCATTCCTTTAACTATTTGATTTTCAGTGACCTTATCTTTTTTCACATCAAAATAACCAACGGTCTTGCCATCTCGTAAAATGGTAATAGAATCGGCAACAGCCATGACTTCGTTTAGTTTATGGGAAATGAGGACGCAAGTAAGACCGCTCTTCTTCAATTTTCTCAAGAGTTCCAGCAAGTTTTGGCTTTCAATCTCATTTAAAGCTGCTGTTGGTTCATCAAGGATTAAGAGCGAAACATCTTTTGATAAAGCTTTCACAATTTCAACTAATTGCCGTTGACCAACACCAATATTTCCCACTGGTGTATTTACATCAATATCTAGCCCCACTGATTTCGTCAACTGTTCAGCTCTTTGCTGGGTTAAATTCCAGCTCATAATACCATATTTTGCATTTTCGCTACCGAGAAAGATATTTTCAGCTATCGAAAGGAATGGAATCAGAGTAAACTCTTGGTGAATAATTGCGATTCCCGCCTCTTCGCTCTGTTTAATACTCTTAACTTGGTAATCTTGTTGTTTAAACGTAATACTACCTTCGTAGGTACCATGGGGGTATACTCCACTTAATACATTCATTAATGTAGATTTTCCAGCACCATTTTCACCAACTATCGCGTGAATTTCGCCCTCTTTGACATGCAATGAGACTTCATCCAAGGCCAAAACACCTGGAAACCTTTTGGTTATGTTGTGCATTTCTAGAATATTATTATCTGCCAAAGGAACATCCCCCTTTAATTCTCGTTACAGAGGGTTCCTGAATATTTCAGGAACCCATGCTTCACAAAATGTAATTTACTTCAGATCATCTTCTGTGTAGAATCCACGTTCGACTACAACTTCCCAATTATCTTTATCAACTACTACCGTGTCATACATTGCTGCTGGTACATTGATCATATCATTGTAGAATTCACCATCAGCTTTTGGTTGTTCTCCCCGCTCATAAGCACTAATCACTTCAAATGTCTTTTCTGCCAAAACTTTTGGATCCAAGAACATCGTCATTGATTGTTGGCCACTCATAATTGATTTAATGGCGGTTAATTCACAATCCTGTCCGGTTACAATGGGGAACGGTCTGGCTGGTGTGCCATATCCCATTGAAGCTAGAGCAGAAACTGCTCCTAGAGCAACACAGTCAGCTGCAGCAAGCACTACATCTACATTTTTGTCTGTATAATAAGCACCGAGCAAGTTATCCATTCTGGACTGTGCTTTTGAGCTGTCCCAATTCAAGGTTGCAATAACATTAAACTCTACCTGCCCACTAGGAACAACTAAAGCTCCACTGTCAAGGTATTTTTTCAATACACTCATGGCACCATTATAGAATACTTGTGAGTTAGGATCATCGGGGCTACCACCAATAATTTCTAAGTTAAAAGGACCCTTAGCTCCTTTATCTAGGCCTAGTTTCTGTTCGATGTATGTCCCCTGAGAAACACCTAGTTCGAACAAATCAAAGGTAACATAGAAGTCAACAGCCTTCGTGTTCATAATCAAACGGTCGTTTGCGATTATGGTGACACCCTCTCTTTTGGCCTTCTCAACAGCATCAGATAATGTGTAAGAGTCGACAGCGGCAATAACTAAGTAGTCTGTGCCAACTAAAACGGCATTCTCAATTTGAGCTACTTGTCTTTCGATCACATCTTCTGCAAACTCTAAACGAGTGCGATAGCCAGCTTCTGAAAACCTCTTCACGAGTTGCTCACCTTGAGCGGGCCAGATTGGCTGTTCTTTGGTCGGCATTAAAAATGTTACTAATGGTGCTTCTTTCGCGGCACCCTCTTTCCCACCAGCTGCAAACACTGGCAATACAAGTGCTAACAAAAGCACCAGAATCGTTAGTTTCTTCATCATACCTCATCCTCCTTTGGTATTTTACGCATATTAATTCAATAGGCTCCTATTTGCGCCTATTCTTCAACATAAAGTCAATGGCCACGGCAAACAAAATTACCAATCCCTTAATTGCTTGCTGGATGTCTACTGAGACTCCAACAATGGACATACCATTGTTCATGACTCCCATGATCAATGTCCCCAACAATGCTCCCCCGATAGTTCCTGTTCCACCAGTTACTGAAGCTCCACCAATAAAACATGCTGCAATAGCATCTAGCTCAAAGGAAACTCCTGCTTTGGGGGTTCCGGCATTCAAACGAGCTGCAAATACAATACCGGCAACGGCTGCCAATAATCCCATATTTACATTAGTAAGAAATATGATCCCTTTGGTATTGATCCCAGAAAGTCGCGAAGCAGGTTCATTTCCTCCAATAGCATAAATACGACGACCAATAACAGTATTACTGGTGATAAAGGCATACACAATTATTAACACTACCAACAAAATAAAAAGATAAGGGATACCATTATAGGCAGCAAAGAAGTAGGCAATAATCATAATACCCGCGAATATAAAAGCTTGTTGCACAATAAACAGCCATAAAGGGGCCTGACTAAAACCATATTTCTTAGTTTTATTACGAGAATTGATACGCACTAAAATCAGACCAACTCCCATAATAATCCCAAACAACAATGCTGTAATATTTAAATTCGTCCCCTTGAAAATATCTGGGATAAAATTCGTACTAATTGCTCTAAATTCTGAGGTAAAAGGGCCAATCGATCGACCACTAAGAACCGCAATAGTTAATCCTCTAAAAATCAACATACCAGCCAAAGTCGTAATAAAAGCTGGAATTCCCACATATGCTGTCCAAAATCCCTGCCAGGCTCCAATGAGTGCGCCAATAAGCAAAACAGCAATCAAGGTAACAACAAAAGGTGCTTGGTAATTCACAATCATGATTGCTGCGACAGCACCTGTAAAGGCAGCAACAGATCCTACCGAAAGATCAATTCGTCCCGTAATGATAACAGGAAGCATCCCAATAGCTAGTATGAGAATATATCCATTCTGCAATACGAGGTTTGTAATGTTCAACGGACGAAGAAGAATCCCATTGGTTAATATTTGGAATAAGAGGATAATCAGGCCGAGGGCCATGATCATTCCATATTGCCGCATATTACCTTTCAATAATTTTGATCCAAGTTTCAAGATAAGGCTCCTTATATTTATTTTCGTTCATGCGACCGTTTGCTGGCCAATTAAAACCGATTATACCATGACAAAAATATCATGTCTTCAAATAATAAATAAATCAACGAATATTTACGGTTATACCCTACCTTAATCGTTGAATTTATTCTGTCTTTGCTTAAGTGCGCAATTCATTTTTGTTTGCGATGACCTTACGACAAGCTAATGCAATCTCTTCCATATCGCTTTTGCTTCCCATTAGAAATTTGTGATGAAATACTACTGAAGTACTTTCATACACCATATTACAAACTGGTAAAACAAACCTTTGTGGATTTATTTTCTCAAGATGTTCAGCTGAGAGTGCATACCGCCTCTTAGTTAATGGACGGTACAACGAACAATTGGTTAATGGTTGATAGCTTGCTTCAAAAGGTATCCCTAATTCTGCGGATAAAGCCTCTCTAAAGACTTTTGTAGGAACACCGAGTTCCTCAGCATCATACCTAAATGAATAATTAAAAAAAGCACGCCGTGTTTCACGCGGGTCCCGATACATCGGCGAAATTGGAGCGCATTCAGTTAGTAGTTGATCTAAATAGAGGACATTCTCTTCCCTCTTGGCGTTTTGAATATCGAGCCGAGCCAATTGTTCTATTAAGACTCCCGCTTGAAATTCAGTTATCCGGTAATTTCCTGATTGGATAAAATCACCCTCTTCTCCATATAATCCGCCAGTTGCATCGGTAATCAGGTTACGACTCTTGCGACCACAATTGCGGAGAGCTTCTAAACGCTCATGGTAGTTTTGATCATGAGTAAAAAGGATTCCCCCTTCCCCACAAGTCAAAATTTTAGACATCTGCAAGCTAAAGCTTCCTATATCTCCAAGGGTTCCGACCTTCTTATCCTCCCATTCAGCACCATGCTTATGGGAAGCATCTTCAATAAGAAACAATCCATGTTTGCGAGCAATTGATCG
>JBBAEV010000041.1:0-6471 GCA_041655735.1 Bacilli bacterium
CTGTAATATATTGAGTACCAGAATGGTTTTTGATAAATAAATCAAAAACAACATAACCATCTTGTTCCTCTGGTTCATCATAATTATGAACACGACTTGCTAAAATTCTATAACCGCCTTTAGTAGCAGTAAAACTGGCTTTTTCATATAATTTCATTCTTGAAACATCAGGATCCATTTCACCTATTGTTGAAACAGGGAACAATCCTTTTTCAGGCCAACTATTAGTGTTATTAGCATATGCAAGACTATCTATAGTATTTTTGTCAAAAGTTAATGTTTGACTCCATGTATCACCATCTAGTGATAACTCTAAACTTTCTGTAACAGCCACTTCGATATCAAAACTAGATACATTAACTGTTCTCATTCCAACGAACCATGCAAAGGTTGAAACACCTAATATGATTGCTGTTAGTGAGGTAATAACTATCAGATTTCTAGTTCGTCTTGCCCTTCTTTTGTTTTCTTTTAACATAAATACATCTCTCCTTTATTTTTCTACAAATTCTGAATTAAATGCCATATGGAGTTTGATTTCGCCCCCTAAAATATTATCTGTACATTCTGGGTCCCCACCATCAATCCATAAGACGATTGTATATTTATCAATATCACCGGGCTTAAAACTTGCTACATGATCCATCACAACTACTTCATCTGATTCAAAAGCAATTGTATCTTTTTCAACCCTTCCATTTTTACCTAATTTAGCATATGTGGTAACATTGCCATTTTTATAAACTCTAATTCTTATAGCCTCATCAACATTTTTTATAACATCATCTATAATTATTTCTGACCAATAATCAGCTACTTCCTCTCCCATATTTTCAATAAAAAAAGTATAAGCAACATAATTATCACCGTTGTGTGATCCTCCATCATGATCATCTAAATCATTAGGGAGCCACTTATAATAGATGTTGTCCATTGTATCTACTGGTTTAGCAAATAACTCTGTTCTAAAAACCTTATAATCTGGATCATCATAAATAATGATTCCTCTTTCAAAATATAGGTTCTTATCTAAAGTTACAGTAAAATTACCGCTATTATAAACAATACTAACAGCAATATATAAAAGAAGCAACAACAATAAAAATATAAGTAATGCTATCTTAGAAAATTTTATTACTTTTTTCTTACGTTTAACCTTACTGACTCTTAATATAATTTCGCCCTTCATTTTTACCTATATCCTTTTTTTCACAACTTTTACATCATGCTAATAAGCATACTACGCTATCCTTATTGTAATATACAATCTAATTGTAACATAAAGAGGCAGATTGTCAACAATATTTTAATTATTTTGTCGAAAAACGCCGCGTTGGAAAAACCTTTTAGATCGACATATTATCCAAGTTAAATAAAAAATAAATAACTATAGTTTATAGTTATTTATTCATTATTAGCCTGATCTAATTTTATCTCCACCGTCTTTATTTCTTTATTTCTTACATAAGTAATTGTAATTGTATCCCCTATGTTGTATTTATATAATATATATCTTAAATAAGCTTTATCAACTAATTTTTCATCATCAATTTTTTGAATAACATCACCTTTTTTAAAATTAACTTTAGCGGCCGGCGTATCCTTTAATACATCTACTACTAAAACCCCTTCAGTTATGTCTTCATCTATTGTAATGCCAGATTTATATATACTATAAGATTCATCTAAATCTATTATCTGAACCCCCAGTAATGGTCTTTCAATTGCTTCTCCTTTTTCTAATTTAGAAATATGGTTCATTGCATATTCAATTGGTATCGCAAAACCCATTCCTTCTACTTCTTCTTTAACAAATTTAAGAGAATTAACACCAATTACTTCTCCGTTAATATTTACTAATGGGCCACCACTATTACCAGGGTTAATAGAAGCATCAGTTTGAATAACTTTCATAACCCAATCCCCTGTTTGGCTTCCTGTTAAATCAACTGTAACTAAGCGATCTTTCCCAGAAAGTATTCCTTTAGTAACAGTACCAAAATATTCAGCTCCTACAGGTGTTCCTACAGTAAATAAAGTATCTCCTAACTTTGCTTCTTCACTATTTCCAATAGCCGCAACTAAATTAATATAGGAGACTGGGACTCTAACAACCGCAACATCAACAAAAACATCACCACCCAACACTATACCTTCTGCTTTTCTTGAATCAGAAAAAGTAACTTCTATTTTAGATCCACCCTCAACAACATGTTGATTAGTAAGAATATAACCATATTTAGCATCTTTTTTATAAACAAACCCAGTCCCTGTACTATATACCTCTATTCCTTTGTAACTTTCAATCACTACCACCGCATCATATATCTTATTAATAGATGCATTTAAACTGGTTTCATTAATTTCTACAGATACCGTTTCTGTCTCCCTGTCTTCTTCGAAATAATCTAATACAAAGTATGTTGATACCCCTCCTAAAGCAAACACCAATAAAATAACAACTATTATTAATATTTTCTTTTTCATAATATCACCTCTTTATAATTTTTCTATTTCATCCCAATTAATTGGGAATCCCATTCTATCATATATTTTAGTTAAAGGAATAGAATTAACTTTTTCATCTAATTTATTGATTTCTACTTTTATGTTTTCAATAAAATATTTGAATTCCTCCCTCGCTAACATGTGTTTTAAAATGATTACTATTGCATAAATATCATTTTTGCCATATATATATTCTCCATCAGTAGTAGGAATATTAAGCATACGGTGATAATTATTATCATTTATTTGTCTTTGTGTTTTGTTTTCAAATAATATATCTTCATGGGCACATAAATTACGATAATTTGCAAGTAGCGCTAAATAATCATTCATGTTTTCAATATCTAAATTATAAAACTCAGTTATTGAAAATTGATCTTCTGGTTTTAGTATTGAATAGAATTCACTAACTAAACCAAATGATAATACTTTTACCAAAACCCATAAAGGAATATACCCATGATTGCTCAAATAATGCAAAGTAGCTCTATGCAATTTACTATTTATTCTTATTTGTCTTTTCATTTTTCTTAACAAATCATTAACCTGTCTACTTTTAGATGGATCTTGACTAAAGTTTTTATGTTTTAAATAGTCCTTTTCTTTATAACCATATTTTTTTGACAATTGATAACTAAGTATAGATTTTATATTGTTTTCTACAATAAGAATATTCTTAAACAAAATATTTCTAATATTTCTATCAAATAGAAATAGAGAATGTAGTTCATCAAAAGTAGTTCCCTCAATAAACTTTCTATCACTCAGAGAACGATAAAAAATAAGACGATATCCATGTATAAAAAAGTAATTTTCTCTAAATAGTATATCTTTTGTTTGTTCGATATCTGTTATAGTCAACCCTTTATCTTGTAGTATTTTTAGTTGTTCATCAATAGTTTTAAACTGCTTCTTTTCCATACTATCACCTTATATAATTATATCATAAAAATATTAAAAAAATATTCTATTTTTAAAATATATGATATAATTTTTACTAAGGAGTGAACAAGATGCCTAGTACATTTACTCATTCAATATTTGTTTTGGATGTTTATGATAAATTTGATGAAATAAATCGAGAAAGATTAAAAAACAATATCGAAGAATTAAAATTATTTGCTCAAGGACCAGATGTTTTTTTATTTCATGATATCGCAAAACTAACAAGAAAAAAAGCAGTATGGATTTTAGGAAAAACAGTTCATCGCAATAATACAAAAGATTTTTTTATAAATGTTGTTTCCTATATTAAAAAAAATAAATTAGAAAATAATTACAGCGTAATTGCCTTCTTATATGGCTTTATATGTCATTATGTGTTAGATTCAACATGTCATCCATTTATTATTTATAAAACAGGAGTATACAACAAAGATAATAGAGAATCACTTAAATATATTGGGATGCATGATGATATGGAAAGTGCTATTGATGCTTATTTTATTAAAAATAAATTAAAAATAAAAGCACGAAAATATAAACCACATAATTATATATCCGAATTAAAAGAATTTTCACCAGAGTTAAATAAAATAATAGATTATACTTTCAAAGAAACATTCGAATGGGATAACGTAAGTAAGATATACTTTAAATCTTATAAAAGAATGAAGAAATTATATAAATTATATCGTTATGATCCTTTCAAAATAAAAAGAACCTTATATTCCTTCATAGATAAAATAACTCCTAAAAAAATAAGGGACTTAAAATGGATATCCTATAATTATGACTACAAGAGAAAACTACATTATTTAAACTTAGAGAAACAAAAGTGGAATCATCCTTTAGATAAAAACGAAACATATAATTATTCATTTATAGAATTATATGTTATTGCCTGTAGTAAAGCAGTTAATATTATTAATGAGGTAAATAAAGTATTATATAAAAAAGGAAGCATAAAAGATTTAGATAAAGTATTTACAAATGTTTCTTATAGTCATGGTAAAAATTGTAACACAAAAGAAAAAATGCAATATTTTGAATTTTAAAACATCGAAAGATGTTTTTTATTTGTATTAATATTAAATATTTTTAAATACTAAAAATGAGGTGTATTTATGTTTTATTATCATAAAATAAAAACTATTAATAATGAAGAGTATCTATACTTGTATTTAGATAATTACTTTGAATTTAGTAAAGAATTCATCACAAAAAAAGATAAAGTAAAGAAAAGATCTTTAAGGAAACGCATAAATGATTATATAAAAACACATAAGATTAAGTTCAAAGGAAGAAAAGTTCATATTATAGCAGGAGGATTAATCTTATTTAGTGTTATTTTAGGAAATACTTATTATAATTATGAAGTAAATGATTATCGTGATTCTAACTATCAATATGTGGAATCAATGGATAATTTATTAAATACTACGGTATTAGATGAAGAAATAGAAGAAAAAATAACAAAAGAAATTAAAGATAAAGTAAAGGGAGTTGAAAAAGAGAACGTTGTTGATGATAATAAAACAGAAGTTAAAAGAGAAACCGTTAAACCTAAAACAGAAGTTCCAAAAGAAAAGGTTATTGTAGAAAATCCTAAAATAGTAAAAACCGTTCCTAAAGTAAAAAAAGAAGTAGAAGTTATACCGGAAGAAACTGGTATAAAAATAAATCTAATAAGATCTAGTGGTACTATTAAAATAGATCTTGAAGATTATGTTATAGGCGTAGTTGGTGCAGAAATGCCTGCATCTTTTAATATAGAAGCATTAAAAGCACAAGCGATTGCAGCTAGGACTTATGCTTTAAAAAGAAGAACTGAAAATAAACAATTGACTGATACTGATTCTCACCAAATATATAAAGATAATAATGCATTAAAAGCACAATGGGGCGGAAGTTATAATACATATTATAATAAGATTAAAAAAGCGGTAACCAATACCAAAGGTGAGTATATTGCTTATAATGGTTATTATATTGATGCTTTATATCATTCTACTAGTAATGGTAAAACAGAAGATCCCATTAATGTCTGGGGAGGCGCTTTCCCATATTTAAAAAGCGTGGATAGTCATTGGGATAAAAACGCTGCTAGTTATGAAAGAACTACTACTATCCCTGTAAGTAGTTTTAGTTCTACTTTAGGTATAGATGTAACAGCAGACACTCCAATTGAAATAATATCTAAAACAACTGGTGATAGGGTTAATAAAATACAAATCGGAGATAACACCTATTTAGGTATTGATATTAGAGATCTATTTGGACTAAGATCGGCTGATTTTGATATTACTTTAGAAGGAGATAATATTATATTTGCAATGAGAGGATATGGGCACGGAGTTGGTATGAGTCAATACGGAGCTAATGGTATGGCCAAAGAAGGACGCAATTATAAAAGTATATTAAAACATTATTATCCTAATACTACTATTTTAATTGAAGATCAATTATTAAAGTAATTTATTACTCCTTGTGTAATAACAATGGCTAATTTTCTTTGATAATACTTTTGTCTTAATAAATAACGTTCATTAGTATTAGATAAAAAACCAGCTTCTATTAATATCCCTGGTCTAATTACTCTGTCATAAAGATACATACCATTTATTTCTTTAATATTACGTTTGGTATATAAAGATCTTTTTAATGTATCCTGCATTACTTTTGCAATCTCTTTATTATTTGAATTCTTATCTTTATAAAAAACTTGAGCACCTTGCCACTTCTCCGATGGATACATATTTAAATGAATAGATAAATACATATCACACAATGATTTATTAATTAATTCTACTCTTTTAGATAAATCACTTCTTTTACGCATAGAAGTTTTAGGATTAGATAAATCATAATCACCATCTCTTATCATATAAACAATAGCCCCTTGACTAATTAGCTCTTCTTCTAAATATTTAGATATTAACAAATTAATATCTTTTTCATATATATCTTTATAAACAGCTCCAGGATCAGGCCCACCATGTCCAGGATCAATATAAATTACTT
>JBBAEV010000042.1:0-6439 GCA_041655735.1 Bacilli bacterium
TTCAATTCTTACGGCATTATCGAATAGGTGCTCTAACTCCCCTACAAATTTCCTCATAGTACCAGCAATCTGTTGGTTACCATCAGAAGCAATCACCAAATATTTTGCTATGAGCGATTGAACTTGGAATAAGGCGTTATCGAGCTTCTCATACTTAAGGTTGTACAAAATATTCTGAAGTTCTGACCTCAGAGAAATTACCATCAATTGATAGATAGCTTGGTTGGCTTTGGTGGTATATCTTTGGGCATAGTCTTCAAGCAATACGTCGATCTGTTTTTGGTTGGCCCTAAATTCCTTACGTAGATCTTGGTAGTTCATATAATTGAGATTCAACATAATAGTAGGAGCAATGGAATCTAGGTCGACCTTCTCCTCATCAGTCAAAGGTCTGAAATATGTGGTAGGGATATCTGTCTCATGGAATCGTTCAACCGCATGCTCAATGGCACGATGGAGCTCTTTTGCCCTAGCTAATTTCAATCTCTGATTCTCCATCCTCTTATCTAGTTTGTTACAACTTTCCTCTAAACTCCCCTTCTTTCCTTTGAGATTGACCCATTCTCCTTTCAGAACAATTAACTGCGATTCGATTCCATCAATTGTTACCTCAAGCTCCTGCTTCTTTTTTTGTCCTGATTCGATGTCAGCCACACCTAGCACCTGGATTCGGTTCTGTTCAGATTCCAGATTTCGCTTCACTTTTCTTAGTCTCTGTATGAGCACGATCAGTATGATTATAAGAACAGCTATTAGCCCTAAAAGGTATATATTGGATATCATTGGGGACCTCTCGATTTCAGCTTCTGGTATGAAAGAAGAATGCCCAGCGGAGGATGGTTCTACATTGGGATCAATTTTGGTATCGACCGGCTCATCATATATCTTAACAACTGAGGAGGGCTCTGGTTCCTCTAAAACAACAGGTAGTTCTTCAGTTTTATCGTTTATAATTTCTACAATTGGATCTTTGTCGCTTGTACCATATGCTAAAGATTCAATACCTTCGACAAGAAAATCAGCATCTAATACACTCTCTTGTTCCTCAGTAAATACATAATCTTCAGTCGCAACATCTTCTTCTAATAGTGGGGCTACAAGAACCTCAACAGAAGGCTCTTCAACCGTTTCAGTCATAGCTATGTCATTTTTGGTCGAATCTTCTATTGGTCTAGTAATCTGACTTGTTTGTACTGGCTGAACCAGCTCAACTTCTTGAGTTGCCGTGCATCCAATGGAAACCAATAATGAGATGAAGATGAATATTGATCCAAAGAGAGTTGACTTTTTTCTCATAGTATCCACGTCATCCTACCATGGAAATAAAGAGAGAGGAGCAAAAATATTTTTAGCTATTGTTTTGGTATGTATACATCTTACCACCCATCTTGAGTCGTGCTAAGATAATCATGTTAGAGGTGGTGTAAAATGGTAACAGGCACACAATCATGCATATTCTGTAATATAGAGCCCAATTTAATTATTATTGAAAATGAACTAGCGTATGGAATACGAGATGGTTTCCCTGTGACATCATTACACTCTCTGATCATACCAAAACGCCATATTTCCAGCTATTTCGACCTTACTCAAAAAGAGTTGATGGCATGCAATGAATTAATTCGGGAAATCCAAACTCAAATCAGGGAGCATGATCCAACGGTAACCGGCTTCAATGTCGGTGTAAATATCGGCAAGACCGCTGGGCAAACCATATTCCACTCTCATATTCATCTTATTCCCCGCAGGGAAGGAGATGTCCCCAATCCAAAGGGTGGAGTTAGGCACGTAATTCCAGAAAAAGGGTTCTACTAAACTTGAGAATAGTCTTGAGATTGAGAGTTATTCCAATATTTTTACGATAATTTTGATACATTCCAACAATACGAACCGTCGACCCTGCTTTGACGGTTTTGAGCTAAACCGACAACTTTACATTGACGGTTTAGCTAGATAAGTATACGATACATAGAGAAGGAGAGTAGAGATGGAGAACCTTAAAATTACTATACGGCAAATGCTACTCGATAACCAACAACTTGCTTTAAAAGATTCGTTTATCAAACGAGAGCTGATTGTTGAGCGCCTTCCGCGTAAAGCCACTATAATAACAGGAATAAGAAGGGCCGGTAAGAGTATTTACCTACGCTTATATATGCAATCTTTACATGCTCAAGGCGTCCCTCTGGAAAACTTATGTATATTAGACTTTGCAGACGACCGCTTATTTAGCCTTCGCAATGAGGAGCCGACAATCATCGCCGATGTATACTACAGTTTATTCCCTGAAAAGACTGAAGAAAAAGTATACTTCTTTTTTGATGAAATCCAGTACCTCTATCACTGGGAATTATTTGTAAACCGACTCCAAACCACCCGAAATTGCGAAGTGAACATCACTGGATCTTCAGCAAAGCTTTTAGTAAAAGAGATTGCCACTGAATTCGGTGGTAGAAGTCTTTCTTGGGAGCTATTCCCATTCTCTTTCGCAGAATTTATTTCCACAAAACAACACCTCAGAAAGCTTCCACCACTCAATCGCATCTCTAGTGATGATGAAAAATTTTGTAGACAATGGTTTGATGAGTATATGAAAGTTGGTGGATTTCCTGAAAGTATATCTATTTCTGATGACCGGACTCGAGTGCAGTTCCTGCAAAATCTTGCAGAAACAGTCGTTTTCCGTGATGTCATCAAACGTTACAACTTAGGAAATCCAAATGAGATTTGGCGCTTGATGCAACTATTGCTAAATCAAATGGGAGGATTAACTTCGTTTACAAAACTCAAACAGCGTATGGCAGGAGAGCGATACCGAATATCGGTAGAGATGGTTAAACTTGCGACCAGTTATTTTGAAGATACGTATCTTGTATATCCCATCGAGATTTTCAGTATGAATACAGCTGTGCGCTCAACCAATCCCAAAAAAATATACTGCGTCGACCACGCTCTAGCTATGTCTGTGGCTGAAAAATTGACGCCTGACTACGGCAAGATTCTTGAAAATATCGTTTTTATCCACTTACGTCATGTTACTGATAGGATATATTATGCAAAAACTTCCAGTGGTAAAGAAATTGATTTTGTCACCGCCCCAGTTGGTGCATCAATTACTGAACAGACACCACTAAAACTCTGGCAAGTGTACTATGAAATGGAAAAAAATAGTACTCTAAATCGTGAAATTACCGCACTCACAGAAGCCATGCTCACGTATCACATCACAGAGTCCTGCATTATCACATACAATACAGAAAGAACTATAGTTAAAGAAGGATTAAGCATTCAACTTATACCAGTCTGGAAATTCCTGCTCACTACACCCGCTGTGTGAACCAGGTTGAATTTCTGTATGGCCTACAAACATTGAAAATAGTCATGGAAAGGTTTCTAACTTTGATCAAGGGATTATCGCTTCTTCAATAGTATACTGAATAATAGTTAAGCCAGATTCGCAAAATTAAAAGCTCCTTAGAACTTGCTCTAGCTAACAACACGACTTATTAAAATTCAAAAACCGCTTTGTTATTGTCTCCTAACCCCTGTACTCCCAATTTTTTGAAAACCCCATATTAGATGCAATGGTAACCAAGGGATCAATGGTCAACCTCAGCTGCTCTTTCAGACGTTTTTTATTAAGTATTTCGTTTATGCCAATTTTTATATCTACTTGATACGGCTCTATGGTTTTCTTCCACTCGGAAGATCTTGCTAGCTGGTGGAAGATAGACAATCCTTGGTGCTGGAGATCGACATACGCATCAAAATACTTCTGCACAGAAGGCAAGTTGTTCGATTTGGAAGAATTGACTGATTGAGGGACTGGTATCAAGTTCCAAAGCTGGTTGTGGGCCACAAAAGACCAAGGGATGAAGTGGTCAAGAGAAAAATTATCCAACGTAATTCTCTGCTTTGAATAAATGCATTGCAGAGATTCTACTTGAATCACGCTCTTCCAGAACCTACTCTGCATTCCCATTCCTGGTTGATAGGTTTCAGGAAATAGCTTTGATTGCAGATTGGGCACCGATGGATTTCGCCTTTGCATATAGCACAGCCACTCCCACTTTGCAAAAGTTTCAACCAGCTCATAATTCTCATACAAATACTCCATCCACGCCGGATGCATAACAATTGTGCTGTTTGTTGTATCGATAGAGTAGAAGGGACGAATCTCGTCAAACTGTTCCTTCGCTAAGTTCACGATAATTGCATTCTTTTTTCCATCCTTCTCCCCCCGTATCGATTCTTTAAAGAAAGGCTGAAGAAGACGATAAGGAACATACCGCATTATTTCAGAAGATGTAAAAATCATTGTAGATAACAGCTTCAATAATTTTTCTTTATGCGACGGGAAAGCAAATGAATCAGATAAAGATAGCAATTCAATATCGATTTTAGCGAGTTCTCTGGGAATCTTGTCTACCAAGCCAAATGATAATTTAAAATACTTATATGGATACCACGCAATAGCGAGCATATTGCGAACAATAGCATCAAATGGAATTATTTTTGATGTAAAATTATCTCGTTTCAATATTTCAAGTAAGGCCATGAAGAATAAATATTTATAAGACGTGGTAGTATCTTGAAATATTTGTAGCAGTTTGTTCTTATCAACATCTGGGGAAGGAGGTAGTGGTGAATTGACTAAATTAGATTCTTTGAACCAGTTTCCCATACACAACCCCTCTAATTCCACGAAATACAGTTACCCTACCTCTTATAGTAACCCCTCGGTGGAGTAATGTACAATTGTATCTGTTACATGATCTTTAAAGTAAAGAGCGGATGTTTGCCTCTATAATTTTTACAATTTATGGGGTCAAAGCCGGGTTACTTAATTATGGCTTCTACTTTATTTTCGCAAGCAGCACATGCGGTACGATTAGAAAGTAATCCCTCTGATTTAGGTGCAACACTGTTGAACTGCGTTGCGCAGGCCATCATCTGGAAGATACAAGGCATGGTTAGGGTACAATTTACTTGAGTCCCCTCTTTTTGCATTTCTATTACACCGACACTTTTGAGCAGAGAGAGGTGCTTAGATGCGGTTGGGTTAGTCAAACCCAGATGGGCGGCTATTTCACACACGCACCACGATCTTTCACTCAACTCTTCAATCATAGCAAGGCGAGCGGGGTGACCCAGCACACGAAATAATTTTGCTATGTCTTCAAACTGCGCTACTTTATTTTGGTTCATATGTTGAATGTTGCAATATTTGGAAACTTTGTCAAGGTTTCCTATTGACATTTAAGAGAGATGTTTCCATTATTGGAAACAATACTAGAGTTTCCATAATTGGAAACATAAGGAGATATACTATGGTTATCCAAATACTCGGAACAGGCTGTCCTAAATGTAAAGCTCTTGAAGCAAATACTCGCCAAGCTATCGAAGCTGGTCACATCGATGCCGTCATCGAAAAAGTAACCGATATAGATAAAATTATGGAAATGGGAGTAATGCTAACGCCAGCTCTTGCTATCGACGGTGATGTAAAATCTTCTGGAAAGCTTCTTAATAAGAACCAGATTTTATCCTTAATTCAAGGTAACTAAACATGGCTATGAAAGATCTTTCTTCAAATAAAAAACTACTCATCATTGCCGGTGTTTTCCTTGCAATCTTCTTTATACCATTTACTAACCCCAGGGTCGCTAATGCAGTACAGGAAGCATTTCTCATGCTCTCTGACTATGCTCATGAACACGTTCTCCTCTGTGTTGTCCCGGCTTTATTCATAGCCGGAGCTATCGTAGTATTTCTCAATCAACAAGCGGTTATGAAATATCTGGGCCCTAAATCAAACAAGTTAGTGGCCTATTCGGTAGCTTCAGTTTCGGGAGCAATCCTAGCAGTATGTTCCTGTACAGTACTCCCGTTGTTTAAAGGAATCTACAAAAAAGGCGCGGGATTAGGCCCTGCTGTTGCGTTCCTCTATTCTGGACCAGCCATTAATATTCTAGCCATAATTCTTTCCTATAAAGTCTTTGGCTGGAAGCTCGGAGCTAGCCGGATGATCGGAGCGGTGATCTTCGCCTTTGTTATCGGTTTAATCATGCAGGCACTCTTCCGCAAAGAAGATGAACAAAGGCTTGCTGATGAGAGACTCTTTAAAGATACTGGCGGCCCTGAAGCACGTACTCTTGGACAAATGGTCCTCTTTATGATCTCTATGATTGGCATTCTCGTCTTTCTTAACTGGGCCCCATCTAGTGGCGCTAGTTCTTTGTGGGATTTCTTCTATCGAGCAAAATATTGGATTACGGGTGCCTTTGGGTTAATCTTAATGTATGCCTTAGTCCGTTGGTTCTCCAAAGATGATCTAATTGAATGGGGAAGTTCTACCAGAGACTTTGCTCTTCAAATCCTGCCGTTACTCTTCGCAGGGGTTCTGGTAGCGGGCTTTCTATTGGGAAGACCAGGTCAT
>JBBAEV010000043.1:0-6340 GCA_041655735.1 Bacilli bacterium
CGTTGTTGGACTTAATATTTAGTTTTATCCAGTGTGAGGTAAGCCTTATTTCAAGTAAGCATTGTTCATCACTTCCTTGCTCTTTTCTAAACCAAAACATAACTGTTCCTTTTAGGCCAATAGCCCCAGGCGCAAAAGGATATGATAGATTATCATATGAAGGATTACACTTAATATAAAAGAGCTGCCCATCTGATATGACTTCAAATTGACCCGTACTAGGTTTTATTTCCCCTTCTTCTATACTACCATTATTATTTTTTATATATGCAGTTGCTGCTTGAGACAAAACAATTTCACTTGCTTCGTTTAATTGTTTTCTATTGAAAAAACAGGTGTATATTGGAATACTTGCTGTTGTATTATCCTTAAAATGTTCAAAAAATGTCGTTGCTCCCTTTTTGGAGTATGTAGCATATGATTGGACAATATCCCTACCCGCAAAACATTTTAAAGATTTTATAGCTAGGTTTCCTAGGTCATCATATTGATAGCTTATTTGATTGTATTCATCCTTAATATATGTTGAAGATAACGTTACTCTATCATAAATATCATATAAATAAGATGTTCCAGCTAAACTTTGTAAATCAAAATAACCAACAAGTCGCCCTAAGTTATCATATGAATAGCTAAAAAGGGTCTCCTCAGTAGTTTTACGTTTTCCTTTATGTTTTATTGCCTGCAACATTCCCAATTTATTATAACAAAAGTAATAACTATCTCCTTCTTCTCCAATAGTTTTAATAATAGTATCCCCTAAAGTTTTGCTATCAATATAATTATAGCTTTGGAGGTTATATGTAAAACCATCCCTCACGATATTAACAAAAGACAAGCGCCCCTTTAATGATTCATAGCCAAACTCATAAAATGTTCCATTTTCCAATATCACTTTATCTAGTGCCTTGTTTTCATTATATTCATAGTTAATACTCAAATTTATATTTTCCTTTGATAAGGCGACTTTATTAACATCTCCTAAATCATTATAATAATAGGCTGTAGTAACACCTTCGCTATTTCTTGAGCTTCTTAGTTTTCTTAATGCTTTATCATATATATACTCCTCCTCAGACCAAGGGGGATTTATATATTTATCTCTATAAAAGATGGGGTATGGCTCTTCAATCCAAGGGTCATTTATATAAATGTCTTCATCTAATTCAATATTACTCTCAAAATAGTTATTAGAATTAGATATTATTGATTTTATATTTCTATTATGTTCATCATATTCATAATAATAACTTACACCTTGGGATGAGGAATAATGAAGGAGATTACCTTTTTCATCATAAATATAATTGAAATTATCTGTCGAATTAGAAAGTAAATTATTAGAATTATATTGTAATTTGCTTTTTTCATCACCCCAAATACTTTCTATAAGATTCCCTTGAGCATCATAAGTATAAAAGATTCCAAGCGGTTTTAGGTATAATTGTACCGCATCAAATAAAAACTCCACATCTTCACCCTCGACCTCAAGGCTAATAACTATCTTATCGTATTTTTCTTCTACCCTAATTTCCTCAGACATATATTGCCAGTTATTTATGTTGGTAAATTCAATAGCATTCCTTTGAAATACTGATCCAGCAGAATAAAAACAAACACTAGCTACTGCTTTAGGATTTCCTAAATGCTTTTTGCCCCAAACACTAAATGTGAAAATATCACCATAGTTACCTTGATGATATATCACTTGCATAGCAGCTGTGCTACAAAGAGAAGAAAAGCTTTTTATACAAATGGCGGTTGAGCCTAAGATAGAACTATAATCATTACTTGTTGGGTCACAGGCTAATGATAACTGGCTTCTAATATCTTGTGAGACCTTTTCCCAATCATCAAGTCCTTCTTCAAAATAACCATTCCTAATAAGACTATATTCATTAGCATAACTTGGATGATTTCTTTGGAGATTAGATCTTGCAATTAGTTTATTATTCTCATCATATTTATAACTTATTACCTCAGCATCATCATTTATTTCATAAGCAACTAAATCATTATCATTAAAAAAAACAGTTGTCTTAAATCCTCTAGAATCTGTTATAACACTCCTACCAGGGGAGTAATAGATATGAGTTTCATACCCATCATAGTAGATGTTATTATAGCCTCTCCTAAAACTTATAACTCTTAAATTATCAGCTGATAAATAAAACTTAAATAAATATAAATTTGAATCCTTTATTTGGATGGTGTTTAGATCATCATCATAACAAAAATCAAATGTATAATAATTAGTGTTGAGTGTTTTCCCGATATTGTTTTTAAATTCTATCGATTTTAGGTATCCATTTCCATCATATGTAAAGCCTATTGTACCCACTAATGCATATTCTGTTATACTAATCTTTCTTCTAATGGTAATCATTTCAACTTTATTATTATTATAAGTAAACATCATCCGCTCAGTGTCCTTACAAGAAATAGATACTAATTGACTTTTACTATTATCGTAGTTAAAATTAATACTCAAACCATTTTTAGGCTCAATACACACTAGATTAAACAAATTTTCTTGTTCATCAATACACTCGAATATACTCCTATTACCATAAATATCACATAATATAAGTTTATATTCTTCTTCTTTTTCAATAATTAAATAACACATCGTCTCTATATTCATGTAATTATTTGAACTATGATAAATATCAACCAAACCATCACTATTGGTTACTTCAAACCAATTATCCCCTTCTCCTTCTGGCATAGTATCATCTTGAAAAAACATAATCTTTTTGTGATAGTTATATTGTATACCTTTTCCAAAAATAGAATCTTTCTGATAATCACTTTGGGTATAAATTAAACTTAGATTAACTGGGGTTGGGCCATTTGATATATATAATGGTATTACTATATGCATATTTGCATCATTATCATTTACATTTATAAATGCAGTTCCACTATTCCCTACGCTGGTTTCAATTAGCTTAGAATACTCCTTAATTCCCTTATTCATTTAGCTATCTCCTAGGATAAATTACCTTCTATAATATTTTTTATTGCAAGTAATAGTTTGGAGAATTCCTCATTTAATCTCGCCAAAGAATTCTCTATAACTAATACCCTATCTTCTAGCAAGTTATCTTTTAAGGGTTCTAGTTCTTTTTTTGTTTTCTTTAGTATGCTATCTTCACAGTAATACGGATTAGTAAATGTTTTTTCATTAGAATATATAAGTTTATCATTTTTAAGAACAAAATATCTACCATCCTTTGTCATTACGCAAACATATAATACATTTGTATTTTGTTTTAAATACTCATCAACTACCTTAGCCTCATCAGCATAAGAGATTCCTTCTAGTACCGCAACACCATTTATAATTTTAAAATCATTAATTGTTTTCATAATAACTCCTTATCCCTTTCTCTTTTATTTACATTCTTACTTAATTTTATAAACTTTTCTATAAAATCACTTATCATATCTTCTGAATACATAATATTATTTTCCAGGCAAAACTGATTAACCTTTGTTTTTACCCATTCCTTTTTTTCCATTCCGCTGTAATTTAAAAAACCTTCTGCATCCATCATGAAGTCTTTAACCACTTCCCCTATCTTAACCAAATCACCTAATAACCTTCCCGTTTTTTTTGACTTTACGAGTTTTATAATCAAAACAAAGATAGCACATAACAATGGTGTTATAGCAACAAGTAATTCTGTTAGCTTTTTTAAAAATTCAATCATTCATATTTCTCCTTTCTTTTTATAACAAATTAATTATGAGGGGATACTCAAGATGATTATTAAATAACACAAGATGGCAAAAATTTAAACAATATAGTTGTTTTTAATAAATGTTCTTATTCCCCAGAAAAAATACATTAATAGCTGCAAGTTATAAATGATGCAAAAATCCAATATATAATAAACAAAAACCCGGCTCCAAGGTGCATTAAGAGTACCTACCAAAAAGCAACATGTTCATCAATCCCATATATTAAGCACGAATCGCAATTAGCCTCGTATGCTATTTTTTTTCTTCTAGCAAAGCTTTCTTGATTTAAAGATGACAGCCATTATCTACTGACCTTCTTGCTTGTCTGATAAACTTTTCTTTGATTTCTTTATTACCCTTTACTTCAGGGTATACTGCCCTCTTGAATCATTGTAGGGTGGCCTTTCATAAGGATCATTATTTTCAATATCTGCATGATGATTCTTTAAATTATTACTCATATCAAAGTTTTATTCCTATCTTTTATTCTATAGCATTAATTTCTTCAAAGATCCTACGATATTCACGGTAGTGATTCCTACTAAAAACAATTAAAATTTCATTAGGATTTAGTTCTTTAAGAGCTTTTTTACATGCTTCTTCTAACCTTGGAATAAACTTATATTTGGAATAATTATTTTCTTTTATCACATCTTGAATAAAGACTTCTTCCTCGCAAGGATTATTAGTTGGGCTCGTAAGATATATATAGTTCCCCCGTTTTAAATATCTTCCAACTCTCTCCCGTGAGGACAGAACCCATTCGTTAACTTCCTTGTAATGAACATTAGAAAAAATAATACGGTAATTTGTACTATCTAATGGCTTTTCAATTCCCACAAGCGTAATAACAGCACCAGCTAGCCCAGTATCAATCACAACAGTTTTTCCGCCAACAACAACCTTTTCAAACCTACCCCTAATTTTAATATCTTTCGCAAACTCACTAAATAACTTCATGTCAAGAACATCAAGTTCAAAAAGAGTGGCAAGTGCAGCAGCAATGTTCCTAGCATGATAAGCAGTAATAAGATTTGTCTGAAACATTATTCCCAAAAATGAAAGCGTAAGCCCATCCATTTTATTATCCAAAACGCTAATGCGATGATTAGCATCCCCGCTGTACCCATAAGTTATATGATTAATATCAGAAAACTTACTATATTCCTCATTTTCATATCTTATTAAAACTTTCCCCACATTGGGCGCTAGGAGGATGTTCCTTTTACAGGCAAGATATTCTTCTTTATTTTTAAAATGATTATGTAGAGTGCTAAAAAAACTAGTTAAAATAACAACATCAAATTTAAGTTTATGGACCGTATCGCGCCGTTTTATACTTTCTGCTGCTATTTCCACAATAGCAAATTCACAACCAGAATTTGCATCATCAAGTAAATTTACATCTAAATCCTTACGATACATCGTAGTTTGAGGATAATCTTTTTGTTTGGTCAGCCCATTTACAAAAAGCCCATTACTAGTATACATAGATACGCTTTTCTTACAATAAAGCAAATACTGATAAATGATTTCAGCAACTGAAGTTTTACCACAACTTCCAGTTATACCAATTAATTTCATTATAAAACCTCCCTTTACCTATATAAACGGATGAAAACCAAAAAAAACAACCAAAACCACAAAAAACCCAATGGTAAATTATGGTAATGGTTGTTTTAGCTTATCTCTTATCTTATTAAATACTTTCGAAACATATTGTTGGGTTTTTCCAATCCTTTTTGATACTTCTTTTTGAGTTAAAAAAGACCCATTATGAATAAATAATTTTAAAAACTCTCTCTCAAAAGAAGTTAACCCTTTAAATAAATCTAAATAACCCTCCGCGTCCTTATGTTTAAATTCATCTTCTTCTACATCTTCAATTATTGGATTATTAGAACTAATGAGTATTGTTTTGGGCCTTTTCCGATAAAGGTCAATCCTCAGATAATGAAAACTTGTTTTAAAAAAACTTATTATCTTTCTATTATTAATATATTTACTAAAAGAATTGATAAAGGATCTAAACCCATCCTCAGTATTGCTATTTGAATATAAATCAATATTTTCTTGCGATAATAATATAAATTCTTTTAAAAAATATTCATCACGTTTTGAAAAGAAAATAATTTCTTTGCCTTCAATTTTAAAATAATTACATTTTATCTTTTTTGAAGTTAGAATGTCATAGGCTCTCATCAAGCACTCTTGATGGAAGTCCTCTCTATCAGAAATGTTAATAAAATGCTTTTGACTTGCTATTATGGGCTCTAAACATCCAATAATATTTACAAAAACTTCATCCCTTAATTCCTTTTCGTTTGTTTCATAAAATAGTAAAATTAAATTATATAACCTCACTTTCCCTCTCCATAAAAATAATGCAAAATATATGAAAAAATTCTACATTACTACATCCCTTGGAAGCATTATATTACATGTTTTTACAAATAACAAGATTAAACACATTTTGCATAAGGAAAAGGAGATTTATAAGAAAAACTATTTAGGGTTTTCAATGTTTATAAGTAGAGTTGGTAAAATCAAATAAGTTCATCATTAATTTAACTATCATTTAAAGTTGTTTGAT
>JBBAEV010000044.1:0-6211 GCA_041655735.1 Bacilli bacterium
AAGTATTTATTAGTAGTACTAGTGGATCCGTTGCAAAAAATCATAATATTAGTATATATGCAACTGATGAAAGCGGTATTGCTCATTTAAAATATGATTGGTTTAAAGAAGAAACTGGCATTACTAGGGGAGAAATAACAACTAGAATTGTAAATAATGAAATAAATCCAAATTTTGTTAATCAACCAGAAGATCCAAATGGTACTTATTATTTATGGGTATATGTAAAAGATAATGCTCAAAATAGAAGACATTTTAAAGTTGGTCCATTTGAATTTGATAATGAGGCCCCAAAAAATATTGAAGTAACCTCAACCCCATCTAGCTTTACCAATGGAAGTGTTACTTTAACGGTTACAGCTGAAGATAATTATGGGGTAGAGGCTTATCAATTTAATGATAATGAATGGCAAACTTTAAATAGTTTTGAATTTGATAATAATCAAGAAGTAATAATAAGAGTAAGAGATATAGTAGGAAATATTGGAACTACAACATTCAATATTGAAAATATAGATAAAGAGGGCCCAAAAACATTTAATTTTAGTCCCAAAATGCTAAAAACATTAGAAGTAAAACAATTATTTAATATAAATGATATTACTGTAACAGCGTATGATACCGAAGATAAAGATAATCATTTAGCAAGCATTGTATCAATTGGTTATGATCAAGATGGCGGTAATAAATTTATAGAAGTAAATAATATAGATACATCAAAAATTGGTAAATATAGAATATGTTACAAAGCTACAGATCATGCCGGTAATGAAGGCGAAAAATGTGTAACATTAAAAGTTGATGTTCCCGATCAACACGCTTATAATGAAACACAAGGTAAACTACATACTTCATTAAGAGTGGCTTTAAGAGATGCTAAACCAAATGATAGAATTATCGTAGGTAGTGGAATATATAATAATGATTTTATAATTGATAAAGATGGAATTGTCTTAAAATCACTAAATGGTATTAATAATACATTAGTTAATGGTTCATTCACAATTACATCTGATAACGTTACATTAGAAGGATTCCATATAAAAGCGAGAAGTAATTATAAAACAACGCCAGTAATTCATATGATTGATATCAAGAATGTTAGTATCCTTAATAATAAAGTAGAATCTTGGTATAAAACAACTAATCAATCAGCAATTGGTACATATACTGGTCCAGCTAACATTACTGGTATAATAAAAGGAAACACTGTTGAAGGAGCAATAGGAGTTGGAACTGATGGTAATTTAGAAGTTTCAAACAACACAGTTACCGGGGCAGCTCATGAGGGAATATGGTTTTATCCAATAGCAAATACAGCAAAATTAGTAATTAAAAATAATATTGTTACTAATCAAGGAGCAGGATTTAGTCAACTTAAAATAGTTAGTAGACCAACTTCTATAAATAATAGAACTGATGATATTGCAATGTATAACATTTTATTTAATAATAATAAAGCTCTCGATTCTATTAAATTAGACTGGATAGTAACTGAAAATATTCAAACAGCAATTAATAACGCTGTCCCTGGCAGTAAAATATATATCGCACCAGGTACATACAATGAAGCATTATTAATAAATAAAGAAGGAATATCTTTACAAGCTATAGGTGAAGTAATTATAAGTCCTAACAATATATCTACTGCAGCGATAACAATAACTGCTAATGATGTGATAGTTAATGGATTTAATATAAAAAATTCTTATGCTGGATTATTCGTTACCAATAATGCTAATAATGTAATGATTAGTAATAATAATATATCTGATTCAATAAATGGAGTTGCTATTCATAAATATGCTAGTGACATCACAATTAATAAAAATGTAATTAGTAATATTATAGATTACGGAATAGTAATTGGTTTTAACAATGATAATAATCCTATTTTTGCAACAGGTATAAAGATTACTAATAATACTATAACTAATACTGGAAAAGATGGTATTTATGCTGATTACTTAAGTAGTAATAATAGATATCTAAACAACATTATAATTGGTAGTGGTGGTAATGGTATACACCTTTATAAATCAAATAATGATGTTATAAGAAACAATATTATTCAAAATAGCTTAGCCAATGGTATATCATTAATGGGATCATATAAAAATTCTATTTTAAATAATGAAATTATCAATAATAATCAATATGGAATTGAAATTAGATTTAGTTATGGAACTGGTAATCCTAGTGATAATGGTGGTAATATAATTAGAAATAATACTATTCAAAATAATGATAATAACAATACTCAAATTTATGAATATGCAAAAGAAGGATATGAAAATGAATATGGTAGAAATAAATCTACTGGCAATAATTTTGGAAACGCTATAAATCCTATAATATCTGAATTTGAGGAAAATAAAGCAATAATTATAGAATAATAAATTATCTAAAAAAGGAGAAAAAATCTCCTTTTTTTGTTATAATTTAATTGGTGAGATAATGAAAAAAACAGATATAGAAAAAAGTATAATAAAAAAATATCGTAAAGAAATATGGAGTAAATTTATAAAAGCAATAAAGGATTATAAATTAATAAAAGAAAATGATAAAATAGCTGTTTGTATGAGCGGAGGAAAAGATAGTGCCTTACTTGCTTTATGTTTAGAAGAACTAAAAAGACATGGACTTTTTAACTTTGAATTAAAATATATTGTTATGGATCCTGGTTATAAAAAAGAACATCTTAAATTAATAAAAGATAATTTTAAAACTCTCAACTTAGATATAAATATGTTTAAAACAGATATATTTAAAGTTGCTAATAAATTAAATAAAGAATCTCCTTGTTACCTATGTGCTAGAATGAGAAGGGGCCATCTTTATAATAAAGCTAAGGAATTAGGTTGTAATAAAATAGCTTTGGGTCATCATTTTAATGACGTTATTGAAACAATAATGCTTAACATTTTATATAATGGTAGTTATAAAACAATGATGCCTAAAATAAAAAGTACTAACTTTAAAGGATTAGAATTAATAAGACCCATGTATTATATAAAAGAAGAAAATATTATAAAATGGCAAAATTATAATAATTTAGAGTTTCTAGACTGTGCTTGTACTATAACTGCTAAAAAGAAAGATAGTAAAAGATTAGAGGTAAAAGAATTAATAAAAAGGTTAAAGAAAACTAATAAGGATGTTGACATGGCCATTTTTAAAAGCAGTAGTAATATTTATATGGATACCGTAATAGGTTGGAAAAAAGGTGATAAGGATTATAACTTTTTAGATGAGTATGAAGGAGCTTAAAATGGAAACAAATAATTTATCTGATTATACTATGTGTAAAATAAGATCATATTTAAATAAAAAAAATATAATAGGAATAAAAACAATTTTAGAAGAGGCAGATACAATATCAAGGGAAAAAATTAATAAACTAATCCGCAGACTAAAAGAAGATAAAGTTACTTTACCTTTCTTAATTTTTATTTTAACTCACAAATTAACTGATGCTGAATTAGAAGGAATAATTATGATTTATAATATATTTTCAAATCCTAATAAAACTATTATTGATAATATATTAAATAAGGAATATAATCAATTTCAAATATTTAAAATATATAAAATGTTTAATTATAATCTTGATCAAAATATAATAGAAATAATATCACAAAAACATATTGCTCATTTTGAAATGGAAACTTTTATGGCTAACCTTGATTTAAATTTTAATAAGGAGGAAATAGCTTTTTTTGCTTCTGAAGAAAATTTAAAAAAAACAAACGACGATTTAAATGTTTTATTGAAAGTTGCTGGTGTTTTAAAAGGTAATTTATTTTCTGTTAGTGAAAAAGAAAAAATAATAGAATGGTTCAATTTATATGATAAAAACGATAATAATAAACCAGATGTATATCTGATTGAAAAATTAACTTCTAAATTAACAGATTCACAACATAAAAATAATATTAAAAATTTTTTATTAAAAAACATATCATTAAATGATTTCGTTTTTTTCGAAAATATGTTAAAATTACCCGAATCTAATTTTTATAAATATGTCGATTTACAAAATAGTACTTCAATAATAGAAAAATTTGAAGAAAAGCTAGATAATTTATTCTCCCTTATGACAAATTATAAAACCATAAAAGAAAAACCTACTAACGAAATTTTATTAAATTACATAACTAAATTTAATCCTTTAAAACCATTAGAACCTATTGTATTTAAGCCAAAAGTAATATAATATATAAACTACTTTTTTAATTAGGAGGATCTATGAAAAGAATAATATATAACAAGGAAAAAAACAAACTATTTGATCTTTTAATATTATTGTATAAAGATTTTAATCAAAAAAATATCAATGTATTTCATGATGCGTTAAAAAAACTAGGATTTAACATACAACAAATTGGATATATTACTAAACTTATTAATAGAAAAAGTTTAACTAGAGATAAATTGGATATATTACTTACTTATCAAATGAGAGATGATGTCTTTTATGATACTATATATCTCTTTTTAAATATTAGTGATGATAAAGAAATAGATGATTATATAGAAGAATTAGAAGAAACGGAATATTGGGAAAAAAGCATCATTGACAAAATAAAAGAATTAAACCAACAAGAACAAATAACCTTAAAAATAGGCCCTAATGATATTAATAATGAAAAAATTAATATTTTAGCGGAAGCTATTACGTTTAATATAATTGAAGTTGACGATATAATATGGCTTTTAAAAAATGATATTATGATAAACATAAATAACAATGATTTCGATATTTTAATATATGTTTTATCTGTTTTTAATGATGTTGATGTACTACCATACGATATTACGGCAATAGAACATGATGAGGAAGCAAGTAAAGTTTATCACCATTTTTCTTTTGAAAAAATGAAAATGATAAATGAATATATGCAGATGAAATTATATAAACAAAATCCTTTAAAAAAACAATAGAAAAATAATGTCATATATTTTTCTTCTTAAAAGTAATCATATATACATAAAAATATGATATAATATAATTGACCTGAAAGTATCGTATGTCCAATTACGAAAAACCGATATAAACGATAAGGGAATCTAAATAATAACTGGTGTGAATGCTTACCCATTAAGTGCAGTAAGACTCCTAAAAGTCATTTGCGGATACCCACCTGTATAAACAGGTTTTTATCGTTTTATGGGCAAACGACCTTTTGGGTCTTTTTTATTTAAATATGTTATAATAGTTATTAAGATAAATATTATTAAAAAATAGAAAGTTGGAAATATAATGATTAATATCTTATATGAAGATAATCATATTATAGTAGTGGAGAAGAAACCCAATATTCCTGTTCAAGAAGATAGTTCTAAAGATTTAGACATGTTAACTATAATAAAAAAATATATAAAAGATAAATATAATAAACCAGGAAATGTATATTTAGGATTAGTTCACAGATTAGATCGACCAGTAGGGGGAATAATGGTTTTTGCAAAAACTTCTAAAGCAGCTTCGCGTTTATGTAACAATATTAGAAACAATGATTTTAAGAAAAGGTATTATGCATTAGTACACGGTAAAACTAAAGAAAAAGAAGTATTAAAGGACTACTTATTAAAAAACAATAAAACTAATGTTTCTAATGTTGTAGATAAAAACAAAGGTAAAGAGTCTATCTTAGAATACAAATTATTAAAATATAATAAAGAAAAACATTTAAGTCTATTAGAAATAAATTTACATACAGGAAGACATCATCAAATAAGAGTTCAATTAGCTAATATTAATCATCCTATATATGGAGATCAAAAATATGGTATTGATAAAGTAGGTATTCAAATACATTTATGGGCATATGAAATTACTTTTACTCATCCAGTTACAAAAAAAACATTAACCTTTACTAATAATCCTAATTGGAAAATTATATAATGTTATATATTGTCGCTATTAAATAAATGTGGTATAAATATATTAAGGAGGTAAAATATTATGGAAATCTTAATAACAATAAGTATCATTTTATTAGTTCTTATTTTAGTATCTATTAAACAAGTAAATGCATATGAAAAAGGTATATTATTTTCTTATGGTAAGTTTAATAGAATATTAGACCCGGGGTGGCATATTGTATTACCTATTATAAGATCAATAAGAAAAGTAGATATTCGTACCAAAGCTGTAGATGTACCAGATCAAAACGCTATTACAAAAGATAATATATCAGTGAAAATT
>JBBAEV010000045.1:0-5787 GCA_041655735.1 Bacilli bacterium
TAATTGCAACTCCAGTTCCATCAGATGTTGAAGACGAAGCAAGGGAAGCAGAAGAAAATTGTCCCACAGGAGCCATAAGCATCGAAGAATAAACATAGAAAGTTTTAACTCCAGGTCGTGGGCGTCGTGCCAAAAAATTAAAAAGATAATAGAGCCTCTTTTCTTGTAATTGAAGGTCTTTAAAATGTTGGTTTGTTACCGATGATTTTGCATAAGTACAACAGGTCAATCTGCATAACGGAATGCATGTTGTGCAGAGCTTTGAGCGGAACTGAAATGAAAACAATTACTTTTGAAGCTGGAGCGACTATGCCTTTTCATTCATGAATAATGCTAGAGAGGCATCAAGATTGAGACAGGCTGCAAAAAGGTAGATAAAAGCTTATTTGCTGGGTGTTATTGTAGCAGAACTGAATAATTTTCATCTGAGGGTGAACCTTCTATTGTAATCGGAGCCTATAAACACATAAAAAGAGGAGTATAGAAGGTTCAAAATACAGAAATTACGAGATGAAATTAAGGGAATATAAGCGCTCGAAATTCTTATGCAAAAACAAGTTACCGTAATGGAGAATGAAAACTGTTAGGGATTTTGCACCCCAGACTTTTTCGATAATTTTCTAGCATGTAAGACAGGGCTAGGGTATTACTTCACCGTTTTTTCTGCGGGACGAAGTAGAGCTTGTCGAGATCATATCCTTGAGCAGTGGCTATGGATTGCATGGTTGCTATCGTCTCTTCAGACAGCTCATGGGTACGGGAGAGGAACCACAAAGAGTCGCGCTCGTTGTTGCCTACCAATGCCCACTGGTAATCCTCATCAAGTCCGAACACCAAATAGTCGGAGGTGAATAGGCCGAAGAACTTCACCTTAAGAGCTCCGGGAACTGCATCATCGGGTCTCCAAGCTACGGCTTTTACCGAGGTATAGGAGCCATCGAGGGTCTTTTTGAAGCCGCTGTTCACGACCTGAACGCGACCATCCTCGCGAAGCGAGTATTCAGCGGTAGTTCCAACAATGTTTTTCTCAAATCCCTTTTGGTAGCGAGCTACCTCATACCAGCGACCGAGATACCGTTCAAGGTCTAGAGAGTCGACAGTATCGAGCGGATTGCCCATACTTTTGCTAGAAATACAACCAGACAGGCTGATGGTTGTGAAAATTAGGATGGAATATATTAGAGCTTGATGAGAACGTTTCATAGTTTACCCCGCTTTGTATCATAGTTAGTCCGATTATAACATACTTGTAGTAGCTGGGTAAGCATTTACCTTACTATTAACTTTAAGTTATTAGCGCACTTCCAACGAGGTTCAATCACTTCAATTTAGCCCTCTAGTGCATTTACTTTCTTACTTAAGCTTTACGACTTTGGTTTAAAACTACTCGCTAGTTATGAGCAGTTACAACAGTTCCTGGAGGGGAACGCTAAAGATGAGTCCTAGATTTCTTCGTTGTCTAATACTTCCTTGCTTAGTGGCAGGAAGGGTTATACAATCATGCTATAATCTTGGATATAGAGGGAGGAGTAATTCATGAAAGCAAAGATTTTGATTATCACGATCGTCTTGTTGATAGTTTGTGTTGGTACAGTGGTAGCCGATATTCCCAGTGTCTTTGAAATAAATCTTCTGAACTACTATACGATTCAAGACTTGGCAGAGACTTCGTTTGCCCGTTACACCCCGGGGGTGAGGATGGCGTTCTTTATCACCGAATGGTTTGGCTTAGCAGGGGACATTATTATGCCTGCCCCGTTTGATGGAAGTGGTCTAGGGTATGCACTCATTCTTTCTACAGACTTGGTCTTCCGATTCCCGTTGGGGTCCTTTGACATCTATGCTGGGTTTGGTCCAGCGTATGACGTGGTTCTCGCTGATGGGACCGGAGCCCTTTTGAAAAATCATGTCAATTACAGCGCGCGGCTGGGATTCGATTTTAATATTACCCCAGTTTTCGCACTCGGAATTGAGGCCAATCAGGTTGTCAACCTAGATGGATTGATCTCGGGTAGCACTACGTATGACGCCATGCGCGATACTTACGTCGGCCTAGCCATCAAAGTTAAGCTCTAAGGATATCTTATTTAGGTGCCGGTGGTGACCATTTCTTTCTCTGGTTCCTTAATGTGATAAGGTCGAGTAACGTCAGGAGTCGGGTGCAGAATCTCACAAATTTTATGCTTGGGCATCATTCTTTGTGGGAATTTGCAGGTCTAACGTAAGCAGTGCTCTTTGAGTAGTAAAGCATGTGAATTTATGTTGTCCAAGGAAATCTGAGGAATATAATTAAGGCTTGCCGATGTTTCAGGACCAATGCATCCTATGAACGGAAGTTGGCATCTGGTTACAAGACGTCGGCTTACCATGCTACAATTCAATCAGCCCCTTTATCTCAAACGACATCTTCAATGAATCATCTGAATTGTCGGTCATCGAATCGAAGTATGAGACATCGAGTCCAGCAGCCATCCTAAGGATCCCCAACCGTTTCTCAATCACGGTGTTTCCTCCAATCCTGAAAGCCTGGAGGTCGCTTGATAGGTACTCCTGATCGACTCCAACCTGGAAAGAAAGAGAATCGAAGAAGGTTTGGGAGACTATCAACTTGGCATCGTATCCGTAGGCGGTTTTTGAGCCGGCGAGAGTGCTCCACGCATGATCAAAATTTAGGTTCAATGTGTAACGGTCGAAACGGAAACTAGGACCGACTCCGTAGGAGAATTCCCAATAGGTGCTTCCGTCTTCAGTTCCATCAATACGGACGTTGGTGATGAAAGAATCCTTCGTCTTTACGCCTAATGACAACTCCAATCCACCTATTGAATACTTTCCACTCTTCCAACGTAATTCTCCCGTATGGGATATGGTGAGGTCGTTTTCTGTTGAAGTTAGGATAGCTGTGGATGCCGCGCAGATGAATGTTTTTGTTGCTCGTCCTCCGACTCTCTCCACAGCATAACGGTTCTATCAATCCTGACGGTACCCATCCGAGCAAAAGATATTCTTCCTGAAACCGGAGTTGGTCTCTAGTTTGTTCTACAGGTTTTACAATGGGCGTGCGGTCCATTTTTACTGATCGGTATTTCTTTTACATGTGATTCATGTATTAACCGTTAGGGAGCTTAATGTAATTCGTTTTCTTCCAGCATCGCATGATAAGATTCGTCGCTAAAGATCAGGCGGTTTAAAACTGTAATCCTTAGGATTTCTCCTGCCTCCAAGAGCCTTTGGGTTATATCAAATCATCCACACTACGGAATTTTACGTTGCAGTATGAATATGGGAGGACTGAGACTGCTGAAACTATGTGAGTAAGCCATAGTTAAAATAGAACATGTCTGGATGCAATTGAAAATAGTTGCCCTCTCCAGCGTAAGTGTTATAGTGGAGGATATGAAGAAGAGATTTGCTAAAAAAGGGCGTGTGGAACAGCGGCTACGGAACATGGTTGTAACCGGATCCTTACTTCTATTTGTGACATGCGGTCTCTTCGCACAATACTCCGTAGGAATCGAGGTAACTCCTGTGCTTTCGACTGGAATCGTCGGCGGGTATGAAAATGGGCATTTCCGAGGAGAACTAGCGCTCCATTTCTTTCCCTTGAGTTTGATCACCAGTGGTGGAGATTCGTATGAGCCTATTGTCGTGGGCAAGACCGTTGTAGCTGGGAGATTTGCGTCGTGGGGAAATCATGCGCTGTACGCTGGCGCGGGTATGCTCGTGTACATTGATTTTTTCGACAGGCCATTTGGGGTGATCGGAGTGGGGCCAGCACTTCAGTACGCGTGGAAGTTCCCTTCTCGCCAGATAGAACTGAGTTTCGATTTTGCATTCCCCTTGCTCTTCAAGGATAATTATGAGGATGATCCAGCTGATGATTTCCTCACGGTAGGATCATTCGTAGCGTTTATGCTCATGGTTATGGCTCCGAGCATCGGGATCTCATGGACGTTCTGAGACGGCTTACCTGGAAGAGAAGGTGGTCGAATTTGAGGTGGCCATCTAGAAGTTGCATGTTTTATTTCTTGATCAATCAGCATATAATATCGGTAGCCTCATAACCTACGTTATTGAGTGTGATATGTGGCTACATAAACTAAAGGGCTCTTGTAACGTGAGTCTTAAGCGATTTTATACTACTAATTACTCGAATTAGGGTTCAATCATAAATCTTGTGGGATTTTATTAGTTATAGGATTTCTTACATAGGTTTTCCTGCTAGCATCAAAGAGCTTGAGGAAGAAGTAATCGTCATCAGGATAGCCATATCCCTGGCGTCTAAGGGTCTTGATTTTATTATTTATGCCCTCAATCTTCCCAGCAGAGATATCATAAGTTGCATGAGCGATGATTCCTTCGAAATGATTTTCAAGCAATCTTTTGAACCATCGAAGATGTTTATTACCTGTAGAGGTGCATATATCCATGATATCTGAAATCATATTAGCCATTTCAACTTCATTTTTAGTTCTGTAGGCTTCAGCAAGTTTCTCTTTGATTAAATCTAAGGTAAATAATAACTTGTTCTGGCTAAGGAGATCCTCATATCTATCAATATAGCCAGACTTTCTGATTACAGGTTCTTTGGTGAAAAGGGAACTACCTTTTGATATGATTTTTTCTTCCTCGGCTTCTTTATCCTTTTTTACTAGGGTTCTTTTTGAAGAAGTAAGGATGTATCTGCTCTTTTTGAGGGACTGGGCACCCTTAACATCTCCCTCTGCTAAGAGTCTTCGTTGTTCATCTTTCCTGATTTCACCTACAACCTTGTCATTGAAGTTCTTGACGATGTGAAAATAATCGAATACTGGTTGGATATGAGGACACATATCCTCGAAGGCCTCTTGAAAGTCGCTGTTCATGTCGCAGGCAATTGCTTCAACTCCGTCCATCCATTCAAGACCCACATGTTCAATAAATGAATAAACTGAGGCTTTCTTCTTTCCATGAGCCAACCATAGGATGTGCCCTGTTTCCATGTCTATGATTATTACTGCATACTTATGTCCATTATGGAGTTTAAATTCGTCTATTCCTAGAAATGTAGCTTGTTTTTCCGGCTTTATGAGCTTTTTCCCATCGATAGTATATTTATCCTGGAGCCTTTGCATGTCGATATTCTTAACAGTATTCTTACCCAAGCCAGTAATGAATGCAACAGCCTTGTTCGTGAATCCATAGGCGAGCAAATCCCTAGTATAGTTGAAAAGTTCCTTAGTAATCCTATGCCCTTCTGCCTGAAAAGGTACAGCCTGCATCTTGGTCTTTCTGCAAGAAGGACAAAAATACCTGAGTTTGGAGAACCTGAGGCTGCTTAGCCTTTGGCCTATATTTAGATGGTTAAGGTTGACCTCATAGGTATTGTGGATGTGCATCACTCTTTTACAATGGGAGCAGATGCAATCCGTTTCTTCCTGCGTGAGTTCCCCATTCAAAAGGAATAACTCTCTCCCAGATACTGTCTGTACGATTTCTGTCTGATGATTGTTGAAACCTTTCAATCCTGAAGGTAATTTGATATAGTTCATTTGAAGGGTCATGCTCCTGTTTGTTTGGTGTAGTAACTACAACAGTACAGGGATGGCCCTTTCTTATGCAACCGATTTTTGCTTTAAATATGCTCTAGTTCCTCCTTCAATTTTGACTCAGCCTACAATCCCACAAAAAAAGTGATTGAACCAAAATATCACTGTATATTCGTAGGATTGCTTTAAAATAAAACAGATCGGGCAACTCCTATAAGTAAGTTGTCATTTTTCGAGATATGTAATATTACTCATATAC
>JBBAEV010000046.1:0-5762 GCA_041655735.1 Bacilli bacterium
ACCAATAACCTCAGAAATATTAGTTATTCTTCTTTTTCCATCACTTAAACGATCAATATGAACAATAATGTCAATGGCATCAGCAATATATTGTCTAATTGCATCAAGAGGCAAATTATTACTTGATAGTAATAACATTGTTTCTAATCTACTTAAAGAGTCATATGCTGAATTGGCATGGAGGGTAGTAAGTGAACCTTCATGCCCTGTATTCATAGCCTGAAGCATATCAAGCGCTTCTTCCCCTCTAACTTCTCCTACAATAATGCGATCTGGTCTCATTCTTAATGAATTGCGAAGTAAATTTCTAACAGTTACTTCACCCTCACCTTCAATATTATCATTTCTTGTTTCTAATGAAACAACATGAGGTTGACTTAATTTTAATTCAGCTGCATCTTCAATAGTAATAATTCTTTCATTATTTTCAATAAATGAGGATAGTACATTTAATAATGTTGTTTTACCAGTTCCTGTTCCCCCACTTATAATAATATTAAGTTTAGCCTTTACCGCAGCCTCTAAAAATCTAGCCATATATGGAGTTAAATTGCCTGTTCTTAATAAATCATCAATACTAAGCATATCTTCTTTAAATTTTCTAATTGTTAAAATAGGTCCTTTTATTGATAGAGGAGGAATAATGGCATTCACTCTAGAGCCATCTTCTAATCTCGCATCAACCATAGGATTAGAAGCATCAATATTTCTACCTAATGGTTGAACAATTCTTTCAATTGTTCTTAAAATATGTTCATCATTAATAAAAGAAATGCTATTTTCTTTTATTAATTTACCATCAACTTCAACATATATATCTTGTGGTCCATTAACCATAATTTCAGTAATATTATCATCTTCTAATAATTCAGCAATTGGACCATAACCATTAACTTCATTTTCAATTAAATTAAATACATGATTACGTTCTAAATTAGTTAAATCATAACCTTCTAATGCTTTATCTATTTCATTATTCATATATGTGGTTAATTTCTCTTTGTCTCTTATACCAGAATCTATTAGTTTTTTAATTACTTTCTTTCTTATATTATCTAATAATAACTTATCACTAAACACTTCATAATCACTAATATTTATTACTTTAGAGGTTTCTTTTTTAATATTAAATACATCACTTAACATCTTCTTTTTCATTATCGCTACCCCCTCTTAAAATGTTTTTAGTAATGTTCATTAACTTAGCAATGTCTTTTTTATAATTAGATTGGATTTTTTTGTTTAAGGTTAAAATTTTTCCCTCTAGAACATATTTATCAATATCTTTAATATAAAAATCTTTAGAAATGCTGTAATCAATATTAGTACCAATAATGTTTTTTATATCAAAATCAGAAAAGTAATCTTTTCCTGTATCTCTTGATTCATTTAATATAACTCTATAATTATTTTCTCCTGTTTCATTATAAATCTTTATCATTGATTTAATATTTTTTAAATCAACAGGATCGTTAGTAATAATATATAAGTTAATATCGGATTCATCTAAAGCAATTATACTAGAAGCATTAATAATATGGGTGGTATCTATTAAAATCACATCATATTTGTATTTTGAATATTCTATTATTTTAGTAATATACTCACTTTCTATCTTTTTAGCTTCTCTTGGATCGTTAGGAGCACACAAAGTACTAATATATTCATTATAAGGAGCTATATAGTCTTCAAAATTCTTATAACGATTATATTTTAAATCATCTACTAAATCATATATATTTTTCTTACAATTAACATTTAATGATAAAGCAACACCACCACTATCTAAATCTAAATCAATAATTAATGTTTTCTTTTTTAAAATAGAAAAACACCCTGCAAGATTTAATGTCATAGTGGTTTTACCTACTCCTCCTTTACGAGAGGTAATAGTTACAATTTGTCCTTTTCCCATAATATCAACCCCTTAATCACTCTAATAATATAGTTCTAGATATAATTACATCATAAGGATTAGAAAGAATTATATCCAATCCTGGTGTATATAGTTTTATTTTTGTTTGCAAATCAATAGTTCTTTCACTATTATCATCAATCATAAAAACATTTATGTTATTTTCACTACCATTATTAATAATTCTTTTTATATCACTATAACTTTTTTCTTTATCAATCATTTCTACAACATCATTCATTTTGCTTTGAAGTTCAACTTTAGTGTAATAAATTCTACCAAAATCAACTATTCCAAAAAATATTAATATAAAGATAGGCATTAGTATTATAAATTCAATTAAAGCTTGTCCTTTTTCATTTATTTTCATATCTATACCCCTTTATTATCTACTATAATAAATTATAACAAAGAATAGTGTTTTTAACAATAAAAAGATACTAACGCATCTTTTATTCTTCTATTTCTTTTTTTATACAAGTCCCTTCCCCAGCTTTTTCTCCTTCTTGGTATACTTGATTAGATACATTACATCCCATTTCAGTTATTTTGTCTTTTAAATATCCACCAAATATTTTTACTGCACCATATACTACAAGAGATATTAATACAATTATTAAAACATATTCTACTAAAGCTTGTCCTTTTTTATCTTTCATATAAATCACCTATTCTGTATATAGTTTAAGATAAATTATTAGAATTGTCAATTTTGTTAATTTACAAACTAAAGACTACATGTTACTATGAAAAAAGAGAGGATTATTAAAATTTATGAATAATATAAAAAACAAAAAATGCAACACCTTCTTTTCTAAGTTTAAAGGATTAATGTTTAAAAGAAATATAAAAGACGGAATATTGCTTTGTAATTGTAATTCAATACATACTTTTTTTATGTTTGATAGTATTGATATAGTTATGGTAGATAAAAATAATAAAGTATTGTATTTATATGAAGAATTAAAACCATGGAGAATAATATTACCTAAAAAGAAAGTAATGAATACATATGAACTTCCTAAAGGAAGTATAAAAAAACATCATATAAAATTAAATAAAAAGATAGAAGAATAAGTCTTCTATCTTTTATATTCAAATTCATATTTAAATATTTTTACTGTATCTCCTTCTTTGGCTCCTAATTTTTCTAATTTTTCATCTACTCCAATATTTCTTAATTTTTTTAAGAAATAATCTCTTCCTTCGTCAATATCAAAGTTAGTCATTTTATATAATTTAGTTATATAGTCACCTTTTATTTCAAAAGTATTATCATTAATTTTATTAATAATAAATTTTTCTTCTGGTTGATATTCATATTTAATATAGTTATCATTTATTACTACTTCTTCTTTAGTGTTTTCTAATAATTCTACTATTTTATATAATACTGGGGTAAATCCTTCATTCTTAACAGCACTAACTTCATAAATAGGAATATCTTTTACTTTCTTTTTAAATTCAATTAGATTATCTTTTGATTTATCTATATCCATTTTATTAGCAATTATTAATTGCGGTTTATTTAATAATTTAGAATTAAATTCTTTAAGTTCATTCTTAATATTTATATAATCTTCATAGGGATTTCTTCCTTCAATACCACTCATATCAATAACATGAACTATAACTTTAGTTCTTTCAATATGTTTTAAGAATTGATCACCTAATCCTTCACCTAAACTTGCTCCTTTTATTAATCCTGGCAAATCTGCGATTACAAAACCTTTATCTCCTACTTTTACGACACCAAGATTAGGAGTTAGGGTTGTAAAGTGATATGCCGCTATCTTAGGTTTGGCACTAGATATCATAGAAATAATAGTGCTTTTACCAACACTAGGCATACCAACTAATCCTACATCAGCAAGTAATTTTAATTCAACTTTAATTCTTTTTTCTTCTCCAGGTTCCCCTTTTTCAGCAATCTTAGGAGCAGGATTATCATGAGTAGCAAAAGATTTATTACCTCTTCCGCCCCTTCCCCCTTTAGCGATAATTACTTCTTGATTTGGTTTTGTTAAATCACCAATAATATTATTATTTTCTAAATCTGTAATAATAGTACCAGCAGGCACTTTTATTATTATATCTTCAGCGTTTCTGCCATACCTATTATCACCTTCACCGTTTTTACCTTTATTGCCTTTTATTATTCGTTTTATTTTAAAATCTAATAAAGTATTTAAACCAGTATCTACTTTAAAGATAATGTTGCTACCTCTTCCTCCATTACCTCCCGAAGGACCTCCCATAGGAACATATTTTTCTCTTCTAAAAGCAGAACAACCGTTTCCACCATCGCCAGCTTTTATTATTATTTCTGCTTCATCTACAAACATTTTTATCACCCTTTTTTGCATCATTTTTTTCTGATTTTTTTATGCCCCAAATTTCGTTTATGTAATCTATATTCCAACGTTTCATTGCTTCTTTTGAAAAAATTTCTTTTTTTCTTTCAGATAACTGTCTATAATTACATTGTTTTTCCCACTTTTTATTTATCACATTATTAATAAATTCTTCTTTTGATGTAGCTAATTCTCCAAAATCAACTATAACTCCCATATCGTTTAAAATACCTGTATTAACACCAAAGTTAAAACTATTTTCAGCCAGTCCATGTTGTATAAGTCTTTCGTTTACATCAAAAAAATAATTTATTTTTTCTTTAAAGGTTGTGTCGTCTAAATCTTTATACTCATAAAGCATTTTAACTTTTTCTTGAGTTATGAAAAATTTTGATATTTTTTTTATAGCAAATATTTCTTTTAAAAAATCTGTATCTTTTATTTTTTTTATTGTTTCAGTATGTTGTTTATATAATCCATATGCTCCTTTTTTAAATTTTCTCTTTGTTTCTAAATCATAGTTGTTAAGCATGCTATATGTTATTAAATAAATTGGATAAGCCCATCTAATTTTATATACAATATCTTTTGTGATAATGTTTATTGTCTGCATACCGTATTTTATTTTCATATTATTCCGCCTTTTAATTAAAAGTATTTATTATTCTTTTATTAAAGATAATGTTTCTAAATCAATAGCAATATCTACTCTATTCATACTATGCTCCTTCGATATAAGTATAGCATATTATTAAATAAAAAAAATAATAGTATAACTATTATTTTTCGTTATAAACACTAACTTGTTTTTTTTCTTTATTAATATTTTCAAATTTTACAAACCCATCTATAGTTGAAAATAATGTATCATCACTACCACGTTTTACATTACTACCAGGATGCACTTTTGTACCACGTTGGCGATATATAATAGATCCTGCTGGTACAAATTGTCCATCTGAAGCTTTAGCGCCTAGTCTTCTACCAGCTGAATCACGTCCATTAGTAGTAGATCCGCCGCCTTTTTTATGAGCAAACAATTGAATGTTTAATTTCATTATTAAATCCTCCTTTATATAAACTTTATGTTGTTGGGATAGTCATCCCCTAATTCTTTTAATAAACTAATCATATTTAATATTAATTTACTAGTTATCGAATCGTTCTTTACAATAACAATTTTAATTTTATTAGAATTTTCATTGTATTCAATACTGTCCTTATCAATACCTAATATACCGTTTACAGTAGTAATAACAATACTACTTACAGCTGAACATACTATATCTTTGCCTATTTCGCTATATTCTGCATGTCCGGTAATATTAATTTCTTTTATATTATTATTATCTTTTTTTAAACTTACTTTAATCATATACTATACACTCTTTATTTCAGTAATTTTAACTTTAGTATATGGTTGACGATGCCCTTGTTTATTACGATATTTCTTTTTAGGGTTATATTTAAATATTATTACTTTTCTTTGTTTG
>JBBAEV010000047.1:0-5749 GCA_041655735.1 Bacilli bacterium
TCATATTTACCACCTGCTTACTTTAACCTCATTCTAGCACAATATGTTCTAGAACGCAATAGAACACGCCGTTCTAACTTAAAATTATATTAAAAGGATGGTAACTTATGAAATACCTTAAGAAAATTAAAGATTTAAGAGAAGATCATGATTTAACACAAGAAGAATTAAGTAAAGTATTGCACATATCACAAAGAGCCTATTCCTATTATGAAACTGGTGATCGTGATATCCCCATAGATATAGTTTGTGAATTAGCTGATTATTATGGTGTATCTGTTGATTATTTATTAGATCGTTCTGATAAAAATAATAACCAATAAAAAAAGGAAATTTAATTTCCTTTTTTTATATTGCTATAATATCTTCTCTATTGGGACCTATCCCAATAAACTTAATAGGTACTCCCACTACTTCTTCTATTCTGTTCAAATATTTTTGAGCATTAACAGGTAATTCTTCTCTTATTTTTACATTACTTATATCTTTAAAATTACCATCAAATTCTTCATATACAGGTATGCATTCACTAACATATTTTTCATTAGTTGAATAATTCATATTAATATCACCATTATGATTATAAGCTACACATAATTGTATTTTATCAAGTTTACCAATAGTATCTAAATGATTTACCGTTAATCCTGTAAATCCATTTATTGATGATACATACTTTAAAGCTACTAAATCAAGCCACCCACATCTTCTTGGTCTTTTTGTAGTAGTTCCATATTCATGACCTAATTCTCTAATTAAATCTCCTATTTCATTATTTTGTTCGGTAATATATGGTCCTCCACCAACTCTTGATGAATATGCTTTTACCACCCCATATATTTCATTAATATCTTTTGGATTTAATCCTGTTCCTGTAAATATTCCTCCAATAGTAGGACTAGATGATGTAACAAACGGATAACTACCAAAATCAATATCAAGAAGTGCCGCTTGCGCACCTTCACAAAGTACTTTTTTACCATCTTCTATTGCGCTATGTAATAGTACTATCGTATCAGCAATATAAGGTTTTAATATTTTTGCATACTCTTCATAATCTTTAATAATTTGATTAGCATCCACTAATTGATGTCCATATGCTTCAAATATTTTATTCTTATTTTTTACATTTCTAGCAACTAATTCTTTAAAATTAGTTCCAATTAAATCTTCCATTCTTATACCTGATCTTTCGTATTTATCACAATAAGCAGGACCTATTCCTCTGGCGGTAGTTCCAATCTTTTTATCTCCTCTATTTTCTTCTAACATCTTATCCATTTCAATATGATATGGAAATATAATATGAGCTTTATCACTTATATATAAATTATTTACTTCAATTCCTTTTTCTTTTAAATCATTAATTTCTTCTATCAATACTTTAGGATCTATTACTACTCCGTTACCAATAACTGCTTTAGTATTTTTATGAAGTATTCCTGATGGGATAAGATGAAATGCGTATTTTACTCCATCTACATTAATTGTATGGCCTGCATTATTACCACCACTACATCTTGCCGCAACATCTGCTTTCCTAGCCAAATAATCAATAAGTTTTCCTTTTCCTTCATCACCATAAAATGCTCCTAAAACAACATCAATACTTTTCATGTTCCACTCCTAATAAATTTATTTTTTACCACTTCTTTAGTATCTTATAATTATAAAAATTTGTCAAATAAAAAGAACTATAAAGTTCTTCTCATTTAACAACAATATTAACTAACTTTTTAGGTATAACTATAGTCTTTACTATCTCTTCTCCTTGTAAATATTTTTTAACATTATCTTGACCTAAAGCCACCTTTTTTACCTCTTCATCACTTAAATCACTATTAATAGTAACTCTACTTCTTACTTTTCCATTTACTTGGATAACAAGTTCAAAAGAATCCTTTATGACCTTTGTTTCGTCATACACTGGATAAGGAAATTTAAATATACTATTTTCCTTACCAATTTGCTGCCATAGTTCTTCTGCCATATGAGGTGCAAATGGTGAAATTAATAAAATAGTTCCCTCTATTAAATCTGATAACAATATAGTGTTTATTTTATCATCATAAGTATATTTATATAATGCATTAACTATTTCCATAATTCTTGATATTGCTGTATTAAAACTAAACTCATCTAAATCTTTAGTAATTTCTCTTATTGAATTATGCATAATACTTTCTATTTCTTTATCTTTATTTATATCAGTTTTATAATCTTTTTTTATCAATTCAATTGAGTTATCTATTAATCTTCTAAGTCTTTCATAAAACTTACTAATAGCCTTTACCCCATTACCATCCCAAGGTCCGCCTTCTATATATTTAAATCCAAACATTAGATAAGTTCTAAATACATCAGATCCATACTTTTCAATATAATCATCAGGAGATACTGTGTTTCCTTTAGATTTACTCATTTTTTCTCCATCTTCACCAAGAATCATACCTTGATGTACTAAAGATTTAAATGGTTCATCAAAATCTATATAACCCATATCACGAAGTGCTTTAGTAATAAATCTTGAATATAGTAAATGAAGACATGCATGTTCAACTCCACCAATATACTTGTCAACTGGTAGTATTTTATTAATTAAATCTTTATCCCAAGGATTTGTATCATTTTTTGCATCAGGATATCTTAAGAAATACCATGATGAACAAACAAAAGTATCTAATGTATCTACTTCTCTTTTGGCTGGTCCTCCACATATTGGACAAACTGTATTAACAAATTCATCACATTTAACAAGCGGTGACTTACCATCTGGTTTAAAATCAACATTATAAGGAAGTTCTACTGGTAAATCTTTTTCAGGTACTGGTACTACTCCACATTTATCACAATAAATAATAGGGATAGGTGCTCCCCAATATCTTTGACGAGACACTAACCAATCTCTAAGACGATAATTAACCACAAAATCACCATTAGCAGTTCCTTTTAATTTATTAACAATACCTTTCTTAGTTTCTTCCGTAGTTAAACCATTAAATTCTTCTGAATTAATAGCTATTCCATAATCTACAAAAGCATCTCCACCACTTACATATTTATCCCAAACTATTCTATGGGCCTCTAAATTAATATAATCCCTTACTTTATCTTTATCTATCCATTCTATATCATAGGTAGCTCTTTCCTCTTCAGTAGGTTCTTCATATTTATCATCTTCAAGTTCTACAATAAAATCAAAATGTTCAGCTACTCTATTAACTCCTTTATGCGCAGCATAGAAAGAATCAAAATGTCTAAAATCAATAGGTGTAACTTTTTTTATATTTAAGTAACCGCCTTCTTCCATTACTTCTCTTTTTATAGCTTCTTCAGGGGTTTCCCCTTCTTCGACACCACCCATTATAAAACCTTTCCAAGGTTGAGTCTTATATACTTGTACAGCATATTTATCTTCTTTCCAGTGTTTTAAAATAGCTAAGGAAACCTTTCTTGTAGTATCTTCTTTATCTTTTCTTGGCGGATTATCTTTGTCAAGATATTCCATCGCAACTACTTGAATAATTTCCAAATTGAATTTCTTCGCAAACTCATAATCTCTTTCATCATGAGCAGGCACAGCCATCACAGCTCCCGTTCCATAAGACGCTATAACATAATCAGAAATCCAAATAGGAACTTTTTTATTATTAATAGGGTTAATCGCATAAGCACCAGTAAATACTCCTGTTTTTTCTCTAGTAGTAGCTACTCTATCAATATCTGATACTTTAGCACTTTCTTCTTGATACTTTTTAACCTTTTCTTTATATTCATCAGTTACTATTTTTTCAACTAGTTCATTTTCAGGAGCTAAAACACAATAAGTACATCCATACAATGTATCTACTCTAGTAGTAAACACTTCAAAAGAAAAATCACTATTATCAACTTTAAATTTAACCATAGCTCCTTCTGATCTACCTATCCAGTTTTGTTGCATTATCTTTGTCTTTTCAGGCCAATCTAATTTATCTAAATCATTTAATAATTCTTCAGCATAATTAGTTATCTTAAAAAACCATTGACTTAGTTTTTTTCTTATTACTCCTGTACCACATCTTTCACAATTGCCGCTTATAACTTGTTCATTCGCAAGAACAGTACTACAAGAAGGACACCAATTTACTGGTGCTTCTTTTTTATAAGCAAGACCTTTTTCATATAACTTTAAAAATAACCATTGAGTCCATTTATAATAGTCTGGATTACATGTTATTACTTCATAGTCCCAATCATAAGTAGCTCCTATTCCCCTTAATTGTTCTTCCATTGTTTCAATATTTTTTAAAGTACTATCTTTAGGATGAATTCCTGTTTTTATCGCATAGTTTTCGGCAGGAAGTCCAAAAGCATCAAATCCCATGGGATGAAACACTTCATATCCTTGCATTCTCTTAAATCTTGCATATGTATCTGATGGTCCATAATTATACCAATGTCCTAAATGGAGTCTAGCGCCCGATGGATATGAAAACATTTCTAAAGTATATAATTTCTTATCAATATTATCTTTATTAAATTTATAGGTATTGTTATCTTCCCAATACTTTTGCCATTTTTTTTCTATATTTTTAAAATCATACATTATTTTTCTCTCCCTACCTTTTGATAATGCTTACCTATAATACTATATACTATATATATTAATGGAAATAATATTAAGAATGCCAGTAATATTTGAATAAAGAAATTATCCACAAAACCTACTATTAAAACAGTAAATGCCATAATTAATGAATTTGTTAATGCTAATAATTTTATTAATTTGCGATAATTTATTTTATCAAAGTCTAATTTATATTTATTAGTTAAAAACAATATTTCTTGTGGTACCTTTTCTGGATTATATTTTTTATTCTTTCTAATAAGAAAGAAATAATAAAGTATATAAGCAAGTATAAAAAAAACAAAAAAAGTAACTATTAAATCCATAATATCACCTCCTATACATCCAATACTATTAGTATATTAGATTTTAACTATACATTCAAGTAATAGGGAAAAATAAAACCTTCTAATGAAGGCTTTATTATATACTTTTAACATGTTCTAAAAGATTTAAGAACAATCTAATAAATTTCTTTTCTAATCCTTTTCTCTTTAACTTTCTTATTTCAATTCTCTTATTCTTAATTTTTATATCACTAAATAATATTTTACTTATTTCTTCTTTTAACTTTGTTTTAATCATTAAATCAGAAATAATACTATTAATATCATCATTTATTACTCTTAAAGCATCTATTTCAATATCTTTACCCTTACAATTAATTGTTATTTGGCTAAGAACAGATACTTCTTTTATTTCAATAATAAAATCATTACCATCAACATAAGATATAAATTCAACTCTTTTATCATTTTCATATACTAATACATCATTAGCTTTTTTAGTATTTCTAAATTTAATTTTATAGTTTCTAGTAGGAGTAATTACATTACTTTTCCCCTCCACTGCTCTAATAATTAAAGTATAATTACTTTCTCTATAATTATAATCAAATGATGTTATTAAATAAAAACCCTCTTTATATAAATTAGTATAACCATCATCTTCATATAAATTATAGGTATTAGATCTACCTGGAAATATATCAATCATTAAATCTTTAGGTGCTCTTGTATCATTAGTGTTGTTATTTTGAGCAAGAGGAATAATAGCCCCTGCTTTAGCAAATACTGGATAATCCTCATCCTTATAAAATATTGTATAAGTACCTCCACCATTAAACTTCTTACCTGTTCT
>JBBAEV010000048.1:0-5571 GCA_041655735.1 Bacilli bacterium
AAAAATATATAAATTAAAAAGACAGGAGAATAATATGGAATCGTTAGATGTATATGATGATAATGGACATGTTACAGGGAAGACAGTAATAAGAGGGGATAAATCAGTTACACTAAATGATAATGAACATATAGCGGTTGCGGTAATTTATATTAGAAATAGTAAAGGACAGTATTTGATTCAAAAGACATCTCCTGAAAAGGGAGGTAAATATTCTTCTACTGGCGGTCATGTTAATAGCGGAGAAACTCCATTAGAAACAATAAAACGCGAAGTTTTTGAAGAAATTGGAGTAAATATTGATAATGATGAGATAAAGGAATGTGGATATTTATTATATGATAAACCTATTAGATACATGTTTTATTTAAATAAGGATGTTGACATAGATAGTATAAATATTCAAAAATCTGAGGTCGATTTTGTTAGGTATATGACAGAAGATGAAATACAAGAATTAATAAAAAATGATGAAATGACCAAATCACATGGCATAATATTTAATGAAATATTAAAAATGATTTAATCTCGTCATTATATAAATATTAAAATGATTGTTATTAGGCTTTAAAAACAATTAAATTATATAATATGTTATAATTATGAAGAGGTAATAATATGAAAAAGTATATAATTTTTATTATTTTAATTTTGTTTATGGGTTTAGGAGTATTATTTTATCTATATGTAGATAGTTATAGAATTAGAGAAGATTATCAGTATGTTGTTGTAAAAAAAGATATTATTTTAAAAGTATATGACGAATATAATATATCTGAATTTGTAGAGATAACTGATGGAAAATTATTAGAAGATGAAACATTTGATTCTAGTAAGGTCGGAGAAGGAAAGAAACGAATATTATATTTAAATAAGAATAATAGAAAAAGATTAGCTTATATAGATTATAAAGTAATAGATGATATTTCTCCTATAATACTGGCTACTAGTAGTAAAACGGTTAAGAAAGGTTATGATTTACCAATAGAACACTTATTTTTATCAGCTGATAATTATGATTCTATTCCTGATAGAGAAATAGTAGGAGAATATGATGTAAATAGTGTTGGTGAATATAATTTAACATTAAAGGTTACTGATAGTTCTAATAATGTAACTTCTAAAGATTTTGTTTTAAAAGTAGTAGAATCATTTTCAACATCTACTCCATCTAATACTAGAACTAATTATACAGATATATTTAATACTCATAAAAATGAAAATACCAAAATAGGATTAGATATTTCTAAATGGCAAGGGGATATTGATTTTAATAAATTATTAGAAAATAATGTTGAATTTGTAATGCTTAGAGTAGGTTATCAAAAAGATTTTAATAGTGATACTAATATAATAGATCCATATTTTTATAATAATATTAAAAAATTAAATGAACTAGATATTCCAGTAGGGGTATATTTCTATAGTTATGCGACAACTACCAAAGAAGCTCATGAACAAGCATTATGGGTATTGAATAAAATAAAAGATTATAATATATCTTTACCCATTGTATTTGATTTTGAAAGTTGGGATAAGTTTTCCACTTTAAAATTAAGTCTACATGACATAAATGAAATATCTAAAACATTTTTAAGTACGATAAAGGTAAATGGTTATGATGCGATGAACTATAGTAGTAAATTTTATTTGGAAAATATATGGAATATAAATGAGTATCCAGTATGGCTTGCTAATTATACTAGTAAAACTGAATACACAGGGGATTATGTAATGTGGCAATTATGTAATAATGGTAAGATAGATGGCATTAATGGTAATGTAGATATAGATGTTTTGTATGATTTAAATATAATAAAATAATACTAAAACAATATTAAGACATTAAAATAATGTCTTTTTTGTTTAAATTATCTATTTTAAAACAAAATAGAAATAGGTGATATAAATGAAGCTTACTAACTTTATAATATCTTTTCTATTTGTTTTTTTAATCGCATTATCTATAACACTTTTTTTTACTAAAGATAAAATAGATAATGATGGTGATTTAAAAGATGATGAATCTGTTTATTTAGAAGTAGAAGAAAAATATGACTTATTAAAAGATTCATATGATCAAAATAGATTCTTTTTATTATTTGATGATTATATTTTGAATACAAATAATTTTATTAGTACTTTTTCTTATTTTAAGGATAATGATTTAGACTATTTAATTAGAACTATTACCCCTTATGATAATCCATTATATAGTGATGAACTCAATAAATATGATGATGGATTTACTTTTATGAATAGTAATTTAGAAGAAGGTATTAATGATTTTTACAATAAATATAAAAGTATATTAGAAAAAAACAATCTTTCTAAAGAATTAGAAAAAATTTTTCTAAAAGGAATTTCAATTAGAATTATAGAAATAGATGCATTAAATAAAGATATGTATGCTTTTTTAAGTAAGCATAAAAAGATAAAATATTCTTTATCAAAAAATGGTATTTATAAAACAATTAATTTAAAATAATAATCTATTATGTTATATTTATAATAGAGGTGTACATATGAAGGAAGTAAATAGATTTAATTTATTTGTTTTTCTCTCAACATTTGCGAGAGGAATGATAGATACATTTATACCAGTAGTACTTTATGTTAAAGGATTTAGTTTAGAATATATATTATTATTTTTATTAATAAGATGTTTTTTATGTTTAGTTACTAATAGAGAAATAATTAATTTAGGTAAGCATATAAAGTTTAAAGGAGTATTAATTATTGGTTCTATACTATTTGGATTTACTTATGTTTATTTAGCTTTTATGGGTAATTCTTTAACTGAATTAGTATTTATAGGTGTTTTAGAGGGTTTATATACAGCCTTTTATTGGGGGGGAAGACATTATTATGCTTTAGAAGTGCTTCCTAGTAGACAGCTAGGTGATGAAGCAGGTAATATTGTAATATTTGGTCAACTCGCAATAATTCCGGCAGCTTTTATAGGGGGATTAATAATTGATCATATGACACTATATAGCGTGACTTTTATATCTGTTGTTATCTTTTTGTTTAGTATAATGCCACTTATGAAAATAAAAGAAGATCGTAATAAAGAGGGTAAAATAAATATAACAAAAATAAGAAAAGGTCTTCCTAAAAAAGCTATAAGTTTCTTTATTTTTGATAATTTCAAAGTATTAGGAGGTATATTTTTTAATATATATCTATTTTTACATGTAATGGATAAGTTTTCTTATATTGGTTTATTTAATATTGCGGTGGGTATTACTAGTATGATATTTGTATATTTCTTTAGTAGAAAAATGGATCATGATCGAAAAGATTATTTAATATTATCTTCTGCTTTGTTAGGTTTGGTTTGGATTACTAAAGTTAATGTAGAGCTTCCTTTATTAATGCTTATTGTTGGATTTTTAGAAGGATTAACAGTTAAAATGCATGAAACAGCTGCGGTTAGAAATCTTTATGCGTTAGGTAAACAATATAATGCTCATTCATATATATCTTTTTATGAAACAATATCTCAGATTGTGAGAATATTAATTATATTATTAGCTTTTTATTTAAAGGATTTAAGATTAATTATATATTTTTGTATTATAGGTACAATAATAGGAGGAATAATAGGGTTTGATGATGGTAAGGCAGAGTATTAATTAGGATTAATCCTAATTATTTTTCTTTAATAATAAATACTTTTATGGTATTATCTTATTATAGGGAAGTTAGATTGGGGTGAGACTAGTGTATAAATTAGGTAAACAATTTGAAGTAAGTTATGATAATAGTAAAGCTAATTCAAAATCTATATTTCAAGGTAATAAATATCGTATTACTGTATTAACAGATAGACTAGTTCGCTTTGAATATAATGAACAAGGTCTTTTTGAAGATCGTCCAACGACTTTAGTTAGATCAAGAAAGTTTGATGTACCTAGTATTGAAGTAAAAGAAGATAAAAGTTTTTTAGAAATTACTACTAAATATTTCAAAATAGAATATGCAAAAGAAAAGCCATTTAAAAATAAAATGGTTCCTTCTAACAATTTAAAGGTAAGTGTTGTGAGTAGTGATAAATACTGGTATTATGGTCATCCTGAAGTTAGAAACTTTTTTGGAACTGCAACTTCTTTAGATGATGTAACTGAAAGAATAAAATTAAAAAAGGGATTATATTCAAGTGATGGTTTTGCGACAATTGATGATTCTAATAGTTATGTTATAGATGAAGGGGGTATGGTTATACCTCGTGAGACTATTGGTATTGATATATATCTTTTTGTTTATCGTAAAGATTTTGGTTTATGTTTAGCTGATTATTTTGGATTAACAGGTTATCCACCACTCGTTCCTCGTTATGTATTAGGTAATTGGTGGTGTCGTGAAAAAGATTATAGTGAATATGATATATATGCTTTATTAAATGAATTCAAAAGAAATGAAATACCTATTTCCACTTTATTATTAGATAAAGGTTGGCATATTCGCCATAATGCTGAAAATAAAATATTTAATTCAGGATATTCTTGGAATAAGAAGTTATTTCCAGCGCCTTATGAATTTATTGATGAATTACATAAAAAAAATATTAGACTTGGTGTTAGAGTAAATCCTAAAGAAGGTATTTATCCTCATGAAACAATGTATCGTAAGGCAATTAGTTATTTAGAGGTTCCTGAGGGTAAAACAATACCATTTGCTCCTTTAAATCCTAGGTTTTTAGATGTATATTTAAAATTATTTATTCATCCTAGTGATATGTTAGGACTTGATTTTTGGTGGATTGATTCTAAATTTGATAACAAAGATATAAATAGTTTAGATATTATTAATCGTTACCATTATTTAGATAGCGATAGAGAAGAAAAGAAAAGAGGTATGATTTTATCCCGTAATGGGGGGATAGGATCACATCGCTATCCTATTTTAACATCAGGAGACACTATTGTGAGTTGGAATACACTAAAATTAATACCATATTTTACCGCTAGCGCATCTAATATAGGAATATCTTGGTGGAGTCATGATATTGGAGGACATCATGGTGGCATTGAAGATAGAGAACTTTATATAAGATATATTCAATTTGGTGTATTTAGTCCTATTCTTCGCTTTCATGTTGAAGAAGGTAACTATTATAAAAGAGAACCATGGCGTTGGGATAAAGAGACTTTAGAAATAGCGAAAGACTATATGCAGTTAAGGCACATATTAATACCTTATTTATATACTGAAGCATATAATTATCACAAAACTGGCATGCCTATTCTACAACCAATATATTATAAATTTCCTCGCTTATTTGATGATGATATTTTAAAGAATCAATATTATTTCGGTACACAATTAATGGTAGCACCTATTATTAATGCAAAAGATGTTGTCATGGATAGAGTAAAGCATGTAGTTTTTTTACCTAAAGGTATTTGGTATGATTTTAGAACAGGTAAGAAGTTTAATGGCGGAGGTACTTATACAATATTTTATAAGGATGAGGATTATCCAGTATTTGCTAAAGCAGGGGCTATTATTCCTCTTGCTCAAAATAACAACACTAATGATACAAGAGCACCTAAAGATTTAATGATT
>JBBAEV010000049.1:0-5539 GCA_041655735.1 Bacilli bacterium
GGATCAAGAGCTTCAAGGATTGGCCTCTGCAGATAGGTTGTTATCAAAGATGAGCCAAGTCATGGAGAAGAGGAGTCCTAAATGGTTAATGGGGTGGCGTGATATATGCCGAAGTACTGACGAAAGAACAATGATCGTATCTTTGATGCCATTAAGCGCAATAGGTCATACTTTACCCTTATTCAGGTTAAATTATTCTAGCCTTAAGACCTCAAATGTTATGTTTATGGCAAACCTAAATTCATTAATATTTGACTATATTGCACGTCAAAAGGCAGGAGGAACGCATCTTACCTACTTCTATTTAAAACAATTTCCTGTTTTAACGAAATCACAGTATTCAATCGACGATTATAAGTTTATAGCTCAAAGAGTGCTTGAACTCGTGTATTCCTCTGAAGCTCTTCGTCCTTGGGCTGAGGATATGGAATACCATGGAGATCCTTTCCCTTTCGATCCTGACCGTCGTGCAATCCTCAGGGCTGAATTGGATGCCCGTTATGCTCGGTTGTATGGGCTTAATCGGGAAGAGCTCATGTATATTTTGGATCCGAGTTCTGTAATGGGTGAGGAGTACCCATCTGAAACATTCAGGGTGTTGAAAGACAATGAGATTAGGGAGTATGGGGAATTTCGGACCATGCGATTGGTTCTTGAGGCATGGGATCGTGATAATCCATAGGAGGTTGTGATGGATGCCCTCCAACGGGTAAATATCGAGATGATCGCTTATCAGAATGGGTGGGAGGTAACTGTCTCTTCCACTGATGAGGCTGTGGTGTTTCGTTCAGCCTTACACTCTAAAGAGCTGAGGGTATCCATGACACCGGAAGGAGAATATCGAGTTTCATGTAACGCCATATTAGATCGAGATGAAATCTTTAGATTGTTAGGATATGATTATTTCATAGGAGATTCACTCCGAGCCTGGGATTCAACCTCTCTTGGAAAACTTCTTGAAACTACGGCTATGTTAGCAAGATCACTTCCTGATCATCCACTTCAACTGTTCAAACAAAAAGTTCAGAATACTGTAATTGATAGAACTGAAGTAGAACGACTTGTTAAACAACGAATAGGTCAAGATATATTTAGATCTTCTTTACTAGATTATTGGGGTGCATCATGTTCTCTTACAGGGATAAGAGAAAAATCCTTACTAAGAGCAAGTCACGCCAAGCCTTGGGCTAAATGTGATTCTGATGAAGAGCGGTTGAACGTCTTTAACGGTTTATTGCTCGAAGCGAGATATGATGCTCTATTTGACCAGGGTTTAATCACTTTTTCTGATAAAGGAGAAATCATAGTGTCAAATCACTTAGATGTTTGTACGCAAGAAATCCTTCAGCTGAACATATTTCCCCGCCTACGTTGGATAGCACCGGAACATATTGAGTTTCTTTCTTATCATAAAGCTCATGTATTCATGGAGCAATAACAATATGGTGGCAAGATCAGTAGTAAGAAGGAGGCGAAAATATAACATTTGGGATTTGACAAACGGTCACATCATATCAGGATTAGAGAGTTCTTAATTCTAAGAAATTCCTAACTTGTGATCTACTAACATATCTTTCCCAAGAAAATAGTCTTCGATGATTCCCCAACGATCCTCATTGCTATAATTGCCATCCATAAAATGATTCATGATGACAATAGCCCGTTTATGTCTGGACTCAATATCTGTCAACACATTGTTTCTGTAAGCTTTATCCGACTCGATTAATCGCCTAAGTTTTAATGGATCATTAATCCTCACAAAAATTGCAGGATTTTTACCTCCTGAAATTTCGTAAGATGCAAAATCAAATAATTGCAACATAGAAGCTAGCAATTGTTGAAATGATTGTCCATCATTATGTTGCGGAAGTCCCAGATAAACAACATAAGTGTTGTTGTCAAGATTTGGTTCAGCTATACTTAGGTAACGTAATAGATTGGAGGCAATGTAGCCTGCTTTATTTCCTCTGATTGCATATTCAGCCTTAGCCAACGCTGATTCTTCAGAAGATTTTCTGCGTACAACAAATTTCCATTCCTCAGAAGGAATGTACGTGAAATCTACAGAATTAAAGCAAAATAGATCTAAAAGCATCTGTACATATTCCTTCCTGACTTTTATCCCATAATGTGTCAAAAATATTTCATTGAAGTTAGAAAATTTAAAGTTTCTCCCACCATAATTTCTCTTTAAATCATTGAAAGTATCTTGTAATGCTTTAGTCAGCAAGGAGAATTTTTCTTTAACCCGATCATAGCTAATCCCATATTTAATAGATAATCTAACATTTGGGACAACTTTCTTTGTATCATAAGAGAATAAATTTCCCGAGAAAAAATCATATTTAAATTTTGCGAAGGTAAAGTTTTCGAATTTTGCCTCCCATAATTTACTTAGATCAATCTCGAAAACATTTCCAGTCTTAAAAATTCTGGTAACTTCAATCTGACCTCTCCTTCCATACTCTTTCATGAGGGTAGGAAAACAATCTTTCATTTTAACACAATATTGCCCATATTCCGCTAGGAATACCTTTTCAATTTTTAAAGGAACAATAATGTATTGTTTTGTGAATAAATTCTTTGGCCGAACACTGAGTACATTAAAATGATATTTATCAAGCAAATCTGTACTTAAAAGCATTAATCCACTTTTTACCTTCGTATCAACATTCGCCTCATCGAACAGAAACCCGAATGTATCTGGTGTAAAAAGCAAATTTCGTCTTTTGTTTTCATCATATAGAGAATATATTTTTTTCATTATCGCATGTATCTGGTAATGCCTAAGACCTGAAAGTCCCCATAGAGTTCTTGCATAATGCATGTCCGATAGAAGATAATCGGTGATCGCTTTTCCTTCCGGTAATTGCCTTGCGGCTCTGCCAACCTCTTGGACATAATCAGATAGTGTTCCGGTAGGCGCATAGTGATATACATTTTCAATATCATGAATGTTCACACCCATACCAAACGCTTTCGTCGCCAACATCACCAAAGACTCATTTGCCCGGAATTTTATATATGCTTCATTTTTTGCGATCGAAGACATGTTTCCGCTATAATATTTTTCAATCAATTTCATTTCTTGAGAGTGCTCAGAATTTTGAATGTAGAGTATTACATCCTCTATCTGTGATTTATACGGGAAATAGATGATTGTTTTTTGTTTTTCAGAAATGAAATAGTGAATTGCCTCAGCTGTTAATCGGACCTTCTCTTCTTTATCTGAATGGAGTTTCTTTTCTGAGTGTCTTATATTAAAAACAATGTTATCTCTTCTTACATAGCCGATATAAAGGTGTTCTGAATAACAAGTGAGATGGAGGCTAGTCTGTAGATCTCCTACTACATCATCATTACCTCCAAAAACAGCTGTAGCAGTTAAACACAATACAGGGAATGGTCTGGCATTGGACCTATTTTTATAACTACCTTTCCGAATTTTCTCAATGTGGTCTCCGAGAAACCAGTAATCTACTCGGAAGTCTCTCCCCCAAGTTGTAACTAGATGAGCTTCATCAACGACTATTAATCCAATCATTCTGTCACCAATGAGAGAGCGAATATCATAAGATAGAAGTAATTCAGGTGCGAGGTAGATTAAAGAGTATTCGCCGGATTTTATCCTTGCAATTCTAGATTGCCGCTCTTCAAATGTAATCGAAGAATTTAGATATGTACCGATTTTTATTCCTCGTTCTTCTAACTCATTTACTTGATCAATCATAAGCGCAACTAATGGAGAAATCACGAGTGTTATTGCATTATATTTTTCATGAAGGAATATGGCTGGAATTTGGAAAAATAAGGATTTTCCAGCCCCAGTGGGGGCTGTGACAATAATATCTGAATATTTTGAATCCATATTATTCAAAGCATTTTCAGATTGGGAAACGACATCTGATATGATATGTCCTTGTGAAATATCAACTATTTTTATCGATGTTGATGGGTTCTCATAGAACTTCCCCTTTTTAAACTGTGCATCGTTACCCCAATATCTTTTAAGAATTTCAATATGAACGTCTTCTGAGAGCATTGTTCTTTTTATTGAAGGAGTTCTAATAAATAACACATCATAGTATTTTCCTAACGAGTTTAATGAATTAATTCTTTTTTTGATTGAAGGAGAATCACCATCGTCATTCAGTAAAAATTTCTTATTTTGTAATTGGCCATCTTGTAATTGAGAGCATACATAGGGTAATGATGATAACTCAATGTTCTCTAGGTCAGAATTATCTACTACAGTCACTTTCGGTTGCTTGTAGAATTCAATGATTGGAATTAATATACCAGCATCAATTTCATAATGTCTATTTATATATGTGATGAATATTACATCATTTTCCAATTTATAGTCTGAATATACACTTCTGATCCAATCGATTTCTGATAAAGCAGTTTCCTCCTCCAAGGTCTTGATAATCTTTTCATTATTTATTGGATCAACGAGAGATATTGGATAATACTCATCAAATATATTGTTCTCAACAATGAATATACGATTCTCAAACATTGAGAGATTATTTAGAGTATTGGTCAGAATTATAAATTCTTCATACAAAGCCCAAGAAGTAGTGGTGGATGTCAAAAATCGTTTAAGTACTCGCTCAGCATTAAAGTACTCATTTGTTAGAGATTTTTCATCCCATTCTGAGGAGAGGTGTGGAATCCCTTTTTGGTCTAGTTCATTGTAGATCCCAATCGGAAACCCTTTAAATATTAAGAGTGCATCTTTGGCGTCACGTAACGGGGCTTCCTTTAAGAAATTATCTATGCTGCGGGCATAAACATTGAAATTTTTTATAGCTTCCACTTAGCACTCCTTGTAAAATTTTATTCAGGGAAACATTTCCCTGAGCCTTACACAATCTGTTATCGAAACCTTTAGACTCCAACCTGTCTCTTATCATTCGGATGCGTACATCCGACAGTTGGAAATGTTTATTAAAATCAAAAGGCATCTTCGAATTTAATCTTCAAGTTGTTTACAATGACTAACTTGAAATATGATTGTAGATAATTTCTACTAATGTTCCAAATAAGATAACCCCAGTTGGGTCAATGCTAAGTGTTTCTGGTACTTGTTCTATCTTCTTATCTTTTAATGTATAGATGGAGTTTTTGTTAAAATAGTAAGTTTTGTCAATTATTTTTAGTTTCTCTTCATCATTTTCAATATCAGATTCTTCAATGTAATATTCCGCGGATACAAAGAATTTCTTTATATCTAGTAAGTATTTATATCCGAACTTAAAAATAAAGTCTTGACCCAGTACTGTATACACTATTCTGTCCTGACAACAGGTGGCATGGGAATCCATCCATTTCGGATATTTTTTTAAATACTTAATAGTTTCGTTTCGAATTTGTTCCAAATTATGTTGTTGATTCTGGAGAATCCGTCGGATAAATACTTCTTTATTGATATGATTTTTCATAATTATCCTCTTAATACCTTTATAACACAGGAGCAGTGTGTAAGCAATCTATAATTATATACAATAAAATAATTTGAAAATAGATTGAACTG
>JBBAEV010000050.1:0-5375 GCA_041655735.1 Bacilli bacterium
GTGTTATCTAGTATTGCCCTTCGCACCACTGAGCAATCTGATTATGCATGCCAACAGAGCCGAGTTGCATACCATGCATGATTTTGTCAACTTTATCGACCACTAGACCGACGACCTTGGTCTGGGACGGGTTTATTAAATTGTCCAGAATAGCTTCAACGTCCCCATCTCCTAGACCACGTTTATAAGCCACATCAAGTTTAGAAACTCCTTGCCCTTGCCAGAATTGTTTCCATAATTTTTCTTCGTTGTTAGTTGAGTGTATTGAAGATGGGAAATAGATAGGAGGTTTTCCAGAGAAAATTGATTGGCGAGACACCGAGGTAAGCGTTGGAATCCAAGCAAAAACAGCCGTTTCACGCATAACAATCTTGCTATTTTGCGTTTGAAGTATATTTCGAACTGTTACCCATTGGTCCAAAGAGAGCCCGTCAATAACCACCAATGCTATACGATTGTTGGTTTGATCTTCCAAGTCTCGAGCCAGACGCCGAGGCACGTGATGTAACATTACGGGGTTTGATGGGGGTAAATTTATCAAGCTGGCATAATGGGTCTCCAACCAATCGGCAAAGAGTCCATTAAACATATTACCAATCTTTTGGTATTGCTGCTTATAGTGTCCACTTTGTTCTCTATGAATTAGCGCTGAAAGTTCGGCCCATTTCATAGAAAATGTTATCCAATCAGTATATCTTGACTGTAATGACAACTGAGAAGCCTTAATAAGCTCAAAGAGGCGAGAAATTCTGAGTTCTTCGCTATCATCCTTAGATACTAAAATACCACTTGAGATCCAAGAGTTTTTCTCTATTTCTGAATAAGAGAAAGATACTGGTATCAGCTTGCCTTCAATGAACAAGTTGTCGACATAGACTCGAATATCATGATGATCGAAAGGAAGGTTGGTAGGACCTTCAATCTTCAATCCGTAGGTTGATGAATTTTCCTTAGCCTGACCTGTATGCTGCAGGCTTTCAAGGAATATTGGCCAGCGCTCCTGAATGAAAGTAAAAAACTGTTCAGCATCGGGTACTATTTTTTTTAGTGGCCAATCTTTGAAATTCCTACTATTTTCAAGCACTTCAACTAGGCGGGCTGTTAATACAGGTGGAATAATTGTGTTCCCATAATGTATACGTAATAGAGAACGAAGAAGTTCTACTTCAGTAGAAATCGGTTCTGCAGCAACACTAAAAACATGCCTAAGGATAAAATCCTTGGTTGCATTGTCTCCCATACGATCGGTTGATGTTTTCTTTTGGGCATCAAACAATAAATCCAAGAGGCTACGGTCGAGCAGTTCAACAACGGGATAACTCATATTTGGAAACAGGTCTCCTAGACTAAAGGAAAGTTTTCTCCCAGCCTGAAAGAGATCAAAAGGAAGAAACTCCAACCCTGTTTCCTGTAACCTCAGAATAACTACAAGATTGGTTTGCTCTCCTCGGTCCCAGATAGAACGATATTTTGATTCATATGCATATCTGAATTCTATGGAATCATTAAACTCAATAAGATCAAAACCTCGTTCACGAAGTTCCATTGCTAACTTTTCCTCAGTAAGTAAGCAATCAGGATCAGAGACTAATGTTAGTTTAGTGACATTCGGGACAAATTCCTGAAGAATGGTGTTTCGCCAATTATTCACTACCACCTCCATTAACGATGTTTAATAGTAAAAGCGGTCGCATTTCTGGTACAATTAGTTTAGCTGATTGGAGCTCGCTTCGCCACCGTTTTTCGTCTTCATCAAGTTTGGCTTTTCTGAATTGTCTTACTTCAGGTAAACCCAGTCGATTAATTGCTTTCCGCCGTGAAGCAAAAGCAATCATGCCACGTTCTTCTTCCCGAGCTATCGCTACAAAATGAGTATCCCGCATAGAATCAAAAATCTCGTGACTAGCTTTTTCGGCTACTGGTAAAAGTTTTTCTCCAGCTGTGAGGGATTCCTCCGAATTTATCATACTTGTGATAGTAAGGTTATTGGTTAACAACTGATCCCAGATATGCCGTGCAGTTGGGATGAAGAGTTGGCCTTCTTTGCTCATAAAAACACAAATATAACTTCGTCGTATGAGTGGAATTCTCATTTGTGAGCTAGCTAGGTGTTGAATTGACAATCGAATTTCAAAAAGTCCCCATAGACCACGAACTGTTTTCGGCAGTCCCTTAATTGAAAGACTAGGAAGAGGCTGTCCGGGGATGAACTGGGGCAAACTCATTGCCAACCCACGAATTCGTGGATTTTCTAGAGACAGGAGAGTCCCGTCTGTGGCGAGGTCTCGAGATTGGAAAACCCCACTTCGAACTTTTTCACCATCCGGCCATGTAAAATTCCAACCAAGCAGATCCTTTTCAATCTTGCATTTTTTTGTTTGTAGATAATGGGTCGTCATACGTTCAATCCAGTGCGGTAAAGGATGGTTACGAAGCTTTTCAGCGGCCAGTAAGTCCGGTTCTTCTGATATTCCATATACCGCACAGTGATCTCGCACTAGGGCTATTTCATCTTGAAGGTTCTTGACCGTGCGCTCGATTTCACTATCTAAGTCAGCATCTTCCATTATAACGTGAGTCATCATCTTTTCGATCATATCTCCAGACAAGGTTGTATCAAGAATGTCATGAGCCTTATCTATGCCCAACTCTTCATGAATGATAGAAAGTTTTGTTTGCAGAACCTCCATTACCCGACCTTCAACAGAATTTTCGTAAACAAAATTGATTGCTCGGACTATTTTGCATTGACCAATACGATCAACACGTCCGATTCGTTGCTCTATACGCATTGGATTCCAAGGTAAATCATAATTAACTACCACATGGCAAAACTGGAGATTCAAGCCTTCACCACCAGCATCTGTGGAAATAAGAATTCGAGATTTATCACGGAACTCACGTTGCGCCATACGGCGTTCATCCATGCTCATTGTGCCATTTAAAATAGAGCAGGGGATACCACGTTCCTCTAGAAATATTTTAAGCATTGCCTGTGTAGAAACAAACTCTGTGAAAATAAGAAGTTTAAGTTGATCTTCATTTTCTTCTCCCTGTAATTGGAAAATGAGGTTCATCAAGGTTTTAGTTTTTACATCTGGACCAGCAATTTCAGCTGCTCTGGCTAGATCCAGCAAGTTCTTGACTTCTGCGATTTCACTAGTTCGGCCTGGCTCATCAACTTCAACCACCAAATCCAACTGCATCTGGCCATCCAGATCAATAAAATCCTCCAATTCTTCATCGGTTAACGATCTGTGAGTATCTTGTAGATTTTCTAGGACCTGTAGACGTCGTTCCAATGTCGAGCGGATTGCGTGGGAACTTGAGGTGACGATGCGTTGGAGAAGAACCATTAAAAATCCAATATGCGGTTTGCGATCTTTTATTGCTCGGTTATATCCTTGTTTGACATATCCAGTAACTGCATCATATAAAGCTACTTGAGTCGGGTTACTTTCCATTTCTACATTAAGTGTCTGTGTGATACGTGGTTTAAATAGTGGTTTGCCATCTGTTGTTACTGCTTTGCGTTTCTCAGTTCGGATTACGAAATCAGAAACCCGTTCCTGAGTTATACTTTCTAAATCAGGAAATGCCATTGGGTCGAGTAAGCTCATCATGCGCTGAAAGGCGTCCGACTTCCCTTGATGAGGTGTCGCTGAAAGTAAGAGGAGATAGGGTGCTACCTCTGCTAGTCCTTGTCCAAGTTGGTGACGAGCTACTTGATCGGTACTGCCTCCCATTTTATGGGATTCATCAACGATGATTAAATCCCATTGACCTTGTATGAGTCTTTCGTAGCGGTTTCGATTATATTCCTGAATTTTTTCTTTTGACCATCCTTTACGACGCATGATCGGCTTTACGGCATCAAGCGTCACGATAGCCTGTGGAAACCGTAACCAAGGATTATAGTCGTTTTTATGAAAAGCTTCCTGGGAAGTATAATGGTACGGCTGTTCTAGGCGTTCCAAGGCATCCAAGTCGCTAGGGTTAATTAGTGCAAAGGGTTCATTAAAATGAGTTTCCATTTCTGCTACCCACTGTATTGCTAAACTCTTTGGTACCACCACTAGAGTTCTGCGCACCCGCCCCCTCAATTTTAACTCACGCATCACCAATCCGGCTTCGATTGTTTTTCCGAGACCCACTTCATCAGCTAAAAGGTATCTCACACGATCACCAGATATAGCTCGAGATAAAGCATGTATTTGGTGTGGTAATGGGATTACATTCGATTCCATGGGAGCTAGCAACAGCTGGTCATCAGATACGCTAGTAGAACCTTCTAAAACTTCCGCCACTTTTGCAGCTGCCGAAATATATGCAATCCGATGAGCTTCTGTTTCAGGATTTAAATCAGTCATTACTGATTGCAGATCAGATTGAGGAACACGCACTACAGTATCTTGATCTGGTAACCAGATGCTACAAACAGTTTGTCCCCACAAGATTTGTTGATCAATAATCTTGCAGGTACATTTATGTAGTTTGCTGTATTTCCATAATGAATGGTGCATTAGACTGCCCTGATTCTAATTTGATCAAACCAATTTTTAATTTCATCGTAGCCGTCACGTTTTTTTAAAAGATCTAAAGACATGTGTCTTGCCGCATCATCATTCAACCAGTGCTTTAGAGAACGTCTTTGAATCTTTCTTCTTCCATTTAAAAGTGTTTTAATTTCTTTTTCTACATCACAATCATCCGAAAGCTCGAAAGTTAAATTACAGTCGACAAAAGGCTGTAAAGCAGCAATAATTGCATCGATGTGAAGATAGTTTTCCATTTCTCGTTTTGAAGTTAGAAAAGCAATTGAATTATCTCCTCGTGAATTTACTTTTTTCTGGGAATCCTGATATTTATATTTTCCATTTATTAACTCATCCCTGTCATACACATGTACCTCTGGAAGCCCGACATTTCTTAGGTAATGTTGGTTGACCCATTCTTGTAAGGTGCTTCCGCCAAGTACTACCTGGGCAACTCTTGGGTCATTAAAAACATCAATCGCATTATCATCCTCTGCAATAAGAAGCCTATTAATATGTCGAAGAAATTGTAAATCATGTGGACCTTCGACGCAAACCAGTACCTTTGCACGCTTATCAGGAATAATACCTAGATTAGCGACTACCTGCCTGATTACATTATCATCTGCATTGCAAACTTCTCTTCCATTTTCTTTGTGAGGGCATATGTACCGTATGGAATCAATTGGGAGAAGTGAGGCTAAACCGGGGACGTGTGTTGTTAGCATTACCTGGCAACCATCGGCTTCTGCAATAGCTTGAAGTGCTTCAATTATTTTCCTCTGGTTATCTGGGTGCTGTGCAGTTTCAGGTTCCTCTACGGCATATATTATATTTCCT
>JBBAEV010000051.1:0-5318 GCA_041655735.1 Bacilli bacterium
CTCAACTGTAGTGTAGCCACAATTATTCATCTTTATTACCTACTTGATCGAGCCAGCTGTAAGACCTTTTACGTAGTTGTCCATCAGAAAGACAAAAGCAACAATAATAGGGATCGAAGAAACAACTGCTCCCGCCATAAGCGAACCCCAAAAATAAACATCGCCTCTAATTAATTCTGTCAGTACTCCTGAACTAATAGTCTTACGCGAGCTATTGGAAATAAATGTTACGGGATAGATAAGGTTATCCCAGGCTAGGATAAAAGAGAAAAAGGACGAAGTAATAACACCAGGCTTGCTTATTGGTAGTACAATCTTATAAAGCATCTGTACATGTGTGCAACCATCGATAAGAGCCATGTCCTCAATTTCTGCAGGAATTGTTCTAAAATACGAACTGAGCATCAAAATACAATAAGGAATCATAAATGTTGGGAATGTAATAATTAAAGAACCGAGATGATTCGTGAGTCCCAAATTATTTACAAACTTACTGAGGGGCAAGAAGAGGAGAGTTGGCGGCATAAGATACAAAGTAAAAATTCCAGTACTAATCAATGCGGACCAGCGGAATTTAAGTCTAGCTAACGCATATCCAGCGGGTATGCTAAATACCAACGCAATAAAAGTTGGCACCAGAGCTACAATAAAAGTGTTTTTAAACCAGACTAAAAACTCTGTCTTTTTGAATAAATAGATATAGTGTTCGAAAGTAATCCCAGTAGTAATAGTGAATGGATTAGAGGCAAGGTTATATAATTCTTGATTATATTTTAAGCTTGTTATAACCATCCAATAGAATGGGAAAAAAGCAAACACTAAAAAAGGCAGGAGTGCGAGGTATTGAGCGGCACGCTTTAAATTACTTTTTCTTCGTTTTATTCTGTACATATATTCACCAATCATTCTTGTTCTTTGAGATGCGTTGTTGTAGATAAACAACTACCAACAATACAGGAAATATAAACAGGGCAGTTGCAGCACCCCTTCCGAGATTTCCAGTAATAAGTCCGATCTGATACGCTAGAGTCGGTAAGAGGTGTGTTGAATTAATTGGTCCCCCCTTACTGATTACATAAACGATATTGAAGTCTCCTATCGTCATAACTGTAGAAAACAGGATCACAAAAGCAAGAACAGGCTTCAACATTGGCAATGTAATCTTATAAAAACAAGTTATAGAATTGGCCCCATCAGTTTTTGCCGCTTCATACAATTCTTTAGGAATCGTCATGAGGCCTGCCATAATATTTATTGCAAAAAATGGAGTTCCTTTCCAAATGTTAACTAGAATCACTGAAATTTTTGCCATCCAAGGGCTACCTAACCAGAGGATTTTTTCGTCTATTAAGCCAGCGTTTAATAATAACCAGTTGAATACGCTGTATGTTGGATCATAAATCCATTTCCAGGCCGTTGCACTTAATACAGTAGGAATTACCCACGGGAGCAAGATAATTCCACGAATTAGTTTTTTGGGCTTCAGGTTAAGGTTCAATAATAAGGCCAGAGGAAGGCCAAGTAAAAATTTGATAACAACCGAAATTAACGTAAAAATCAGAGAATTTTCGAGTGCTGTCTGAAATAATCGAGATTGTGCTAACCATATGAAATTAGCTAATCCGTTGAATGTAGAACTGGTTCCAATAGTCGCATCAGTCATACTCAAGTAGATTCCCATTACAAATGGATACCCAACGATGAGTAACAAAACGAGAATCGCTGGTGCGATGAGTTTATAGGCGAGTTTTTCTTGATTTGTCATAACCCGGCTAAGTGCATTGTTGAATTTCATTTACTTACCTTACTCACAATTTTGTTTCATAATGGCAGAAAACCTTTCGATTTTCTGCCATTTTCTAAGCATTGAGTTATCTTGTATAACCAATTTCTAATAACTCTTTTACGGTTTCGTTTATAGCCTGGTCCATTGGCACTCGCCCGCTGACAACTTTATAGAACAGATTTGGAACTACCCATCGCTGATAGGCATCCTGTGCACGTTGATCTGGAGGTGCTGGGAATCCAGTAGTTCTGAAAGCATCTGCGTAACCCTTCAAACCTTGAAGTTTTGGATGAGAAAAAATCTCATGGTCATAATAATATGAGTGAGTTGGCAGGTTAAATCCTTTTCCACTGGTCAAATAACGATTCATTATTTGTTTTTCGTACAAATATGCTAGGAATTCTTTAGCTACATCAGCATTTGGACTAAATTCCCAAATCCCTAAACTATAGAAATCTCCAGAACCAAAGCGTCCAGCAGGTCCTTCTAACGCTCCATGGTGATTGAATTTTTCGGCCAGACTTGGATTGTTCTTACTAGCTGTGACCCATACACTGATTGGTTGAAGGCTCCAAGAGCCGACTCCAGAGAGGAGGAAGTTGTTATTGGCGCCATTATCAGACCATCCGATAACTTCTGCAGGCATCGCTTGTTCATAAAGTTGCTTGGCAAAACTGATAGCATTCCGAGTCTCTTTGGAATCTACGATAATCTTACCATTAGCATCTGCCAATCCGCCTCCGAAGCCCCACATGAGTTGATAAAGACTGTTGTTAGCATCGCCACAACTTCCAAACGGAATACCAATAGGACTTCCGTAGGCTTTAAGTGCACGACCAGCTACAAGCAAATCATCCCAAGAGTTAGGTGCTGCATGACCAACTTCTTTAAACAAATCCTCACGATAAGTAGCATTAAATGGAACTATCCACCACGGTAAAGCTTTCCAGTCACCATCTCGTACAACTGCCGTGATTGAGGATGCAGGGAATTCCCCCAACTCATCAACGATTTTTTCAATAATATCGTTGATTGGTAGAAGTGCATTTTGGTACAACGATACCTGTAAATTTTCCAATCCAACAATATCATGACCCGATCGAGAGTTGACCTCTGCTGTCAACTTAGGGTACATCTCTTGGATACCCAAGAACTCGACTTCAACATCAATACCTTTCATCTCTCCAAATTCTTTGGCAATCTCACGCAATTCGCTGTCGTTTTCAGCCACAAATGAGCTAAACATAAGAATACTTAGCGATTTCTTAGGTGCTTGCTTCTCAGTTGCCCCTGCGGCAAACACTAAAGAAACAGAACAAATAAGTAGAATGAAAAAGATTAAAAACTTCTTGTTCATACAGACCTCCCCTTAAAAAACATATTTTACACACCATTATCTAGGTGTTTGAAACCCCTTCTTGATGGAAATGAAAAACAACACGCAAATTACATCCATCTTTTTTCAAGTTAAAAATAATATTTCTTGAACTTGTCATACAGGAACACTAACATCCCTTAGTGTCATTGTCAAATTAAAAATCATATATTTTTTAAATTATTTTTATTCCTACTGGTCAGAAGCAATTGTAACTTTTTACCCTTACTTATATATTTGAAGAAAAAATATTGACAGGTAAAATAATACGTAATACACTTACATTCATCATACAAGTCTCAATAAAAACTCACGTTGATTAAAAACATAATATTAAGATATGATGTAAATTATTGGGTTAATAAAGGGAAAAATGAAGAAAAATTTAATAATTATTAAAGAAAAACGAAAACAGGTAATCACATTTGCACAATTAACCGTGTTTTCTTTTTATCCTTTGAGAAGTGTAGTCTGGCATGAGTATTAATTCCGATGTAACAAAAAGTAAACTTTTAAAACCATCACTCTCGCGACACGACTTTGCAATGAAACGTATCCGAGAATATATTGTTGATACAAATATGAAAGCAGGGGATGCACTCCCTACAGAAAAAGCTTTGGAACAATTATTGCGGTTAAGTCGGACATCGATCAGAGAGGCCCTTCGTTCTATGGAAGCCCGTGGAATTATAGAAGCCCACCAAGGCCAAGGGCGCTTCCTACGAGGCTATAATTACGATAGTTTTGTCGACAATGTAAATTACAACCTTGAAGTAAATACAAAGCGCTTCAAAGAAGTAATTGATGTCAGGATCGCACTCGAATTGCATTTCTTAGAAACTATCACCCCCCAATACTCAGATACAGATATCGAAAGGATTGAAGAAAATCTTGCAAAATTGAAAACTTGTATTAATACTGAGGGAGATGGTGAAGAAGAACGCTTAACCCAGATTCATAAAGACTTCCATCTCGGACTCTATACAACCACGAACAATCAATTATTGATGCATCTCATTAGTATGTTCGCGAATTTCCAACGTACTCTTGTCCGGCGGGGTGAATACCCAATGATGAATACCCCCGATTTTTATAACCTCCATGCCGGATTAGTCGATGCAATTAAGCTCAACGAACCATTTCTAGTTCGTTCTAAACTCGTGGAACATTTTAAAGATGTACTCTCATGGACTCGCCAACAAGAAAAGTAATCACCCGATAGAGACTAGAAAGGTAGGATTTTTTATGAACAAAGAATTTGAGAATTACTTCAATACACTAAATGACATCTTTACGAAAATTAAAAGCCAAACAGAAGTCTACGCTAAAGCTGGACGAGCAATTGCAGAGGCGATTGCTCGAGATGAATTAATTCATATTATAGGGCCTGGTGGCCACTCAAACATGGCCGCAGAGGAAATTTTATGGAGAACAGGAGGTCTTGCCCCCATTAATGCAATACTGGATGCAGGTATAAACTTGATCCATGGAGCTCGTCGTTCCAACATCATGGAACGTACTCCAGGATATGCAAAGAGCGTGTTAGATACGTATAATATAAATCGAGAAGGGGAAATCTTAATAATTGCAAATGCTTACGGAGTGAATGCAATGTCAATTGATTGTGCTTTGGAAGCACGAGAGCGTAAATTGACTACAATAGGCATCACCTCGACAGAGTTTGCTAATACACTATCGCAAGATCACCCATCCCGCCATAGTTCAGGAAAAAACTTATATGAAGAGGTCGATTATTTCATCAATTGTCATCTTCCTTACGGTGATGCTAGCATAGAGCTCAAAGGTTGTGAGCAGAAAGTTGGACCTGTTTCCACTCTTTGCAATATGTTTGCGTTAAACCTTCTGATGATTGAAAGCTCAAAAGCTCTTATAGATTTAGAGATTGAGTTGCCCCTATGGAAAAGTGTTAACATGCCAGGAAGTAATGAAACTAACAAAAAACTCTTTGACAAATATATTCCTCGTATCAAACATCTGAATTAAAAGAACCCAGGGAAGATTGTATAACGATACCCCGAAATTATTCGGGGTATCTCGTAGTTTTATATAACTGTTTTTATCTGCAACAGATTAGAACATTGGATATAAATGGTGGACTCTTGGTCGATACTCTTCTAAATAGGCTTTATTAGCCTC
>JBBAEV010000052.1:0-5030 GCA_041655735.1 Bacilli bacterium
TTTAGTAGTAATTGGTTTTATAATAAATATATTATTAATAGTAGGTTATACATTAGTTAGTTATGACAATAAAATAATGAAATGGTTTGTTAAAATTATTATTAAGCTTGGTGTTAAATTAAAAATAATAAAAAACAAAGAAAAGATAGTTAAAAAGTGGAATCGTAGATTACAAAAATTTTATGAAAGTGCATTAAGTTTAAGAAAACATAAAATAAACTTTATCATAGGATTTATTTATAATTTTATAGCTTTGTGTTTTCATTATATAATTCCAATAGTTATACTTTATAGTATTGGTGATTATACCAGTATTACTATTTTGAATATATTAATAGCGTCAGCTTATGTAATGTTAGTAGGTGCATTTGTTCCAACACCTGGTGCTTCTGGGGGTATTGAGTATGGCTTCATTGCTTTTTTTGGGACATTCTTAACAGGCCATAAGTTAACTGCTGTTATGTTGTTATGGCGTTTTGTTACTTATTATTTTGGTTTATTTATAGGGGCTATATTTTTAGTTTTTTATAAAGAGGGGGAAAAATAAAATGAGAATAGGAATTTTTACCGATGCCTATGAACCTTATGTATCTGGAGTTGTTACTAGTACTAAAATGTTAAAAAATAGTTTAGAAAAAAAAGGACATAAAGTTTATGTTGTTACACCTAATTTTGAAAGTATGAAACAAATATATGAAGAAGAAAAGGGAGTTTTAAAAATTCCTGGTATAAAATTAGGCTTTTTATATGATCTTCGTATGTCTGGTATATATCCAATAAGAGCAGTATCACAAGTAAAAAAATGGAAACTTGATGTTATTCATGTTCAAACTGAATTTGGTGTTGGGGTCTTTGGTAAGCTAATGGCTAAACAATTTAATATTCCATTAGTTTATACTTATCATACTATGTATGAGGATCATGTTCATTATATAACAAGAGGTTTATTTGATAATGCTGGTAAAAAAGCTGTAGAATATCTAACAAAAATTGTATGTGATAAAAATATAAAAGAAATAATTGTCCCTACTCAGAAAGCTTACGAAGTACTAAAGGAAAAATATAAAATTGACAACAATATAAATATTGTTCCTACTGGCATTGAAATAGAAAGATTTTATAAGGAAAACTTTTCACCAAATGTTATAAATGCATATAAAAAAGATTTAGGAATAAATAAAGATGATATAGTCCTTTTTTATTTAGGAAGAATTGGTAAGGAAAAAAATATCACTTTGATAATTGATGTTTTGAAAGATTTAGTTAATAAAAATTTAAAATATAAATTATTAATAGTAGGTGATGGACCAGAAAGAAAAATTTTAGAAAAAAAAGTAGAAAAATTAAAGCTACAAAAGAATGTTATTTTTACAGGAAAAGTAGAGTGGACTATGACCCCTATATATTATCAATTAGGGGATATGTTTTTAATGCCATCTCATTCTGAAACACAAGGGCTAACTATTATAGAAGCAATGGCTTCTTCTTTACCAGTACTATGTATTAATGATGATAGTTATAAAAATATGATACAAGATAAAGAGAATGGTAGATACTTTTTTGATAAAAAAAGCTGTGTAAAATTAATTATTGAATTAGAAAAAGATAAAAAGCAATTAGAAAAAGTAAAAGAAGGAGCTAGAAATAGTGTTATAAAACATTCTAGTGAGCATTTTGGTGATGAAATACTAGCTATTTACAAAAGGGCAATTAGAAAAAGTAATAAAGATAGATTTCCTCTTGTTACTAAAATAAAAGATATAATAAAAAGAAGGTGAAAATGTGAAATTGGTTATAGGTAATTTAAAAATGTACAAAGAATTAGATGAGGTAAAAAATTATATTGATTTTATAAAAGGGAAAATAAGAACTGATTTAAAAGTTGTTATATGTCCCCCTTTTATATATTTAAATTTATTTAAAAGTAATGATTATAGTTTAGGAGCTCAAAATTGTTTCTATGAAAAGGAAGGTTCTTATACTGGAGAAATATCCCCGTTTCAATTAAAATCAATAGGTGTTGAATTTATTATTGTTGGACATAGTGAAAGAAGAAAGTTGTTTAATGAAACAGATGAAATAATATCTAAAAAAATAGATCAAATAATGAAAAATAATTTACAATGCATATTATGCATAGGAGAAGATGAAACAGAAAAACAAATGCATAAAACATCAATTGTTATAAAAAGACAATTACTAAATGCATTGGAGAATGTTGATGGTGATATGATTAGAGATATAATAATAGCTTACGAACCTATTTATGCAATAGGAACAGGCAATGTTCCTGAAAATAGTGATATAGAAGAAGCTATACATTATATTCGAAGCATTATTCTTGAAAAATATAATTTCGATGGGATTAAAGTAATATATGGGGGAAGTATCAATGAACAAAATATTGAAAATATAATTAACATAAAGGGAATAGATGGAGTATTAATAGGAGGGGCTTCATTGAAGCCAGAAGGCTTTTTAAATATTATAAATGAAATAAACTAAAAAACTTAGTTTATTTTTTATTGTCAAAACAATTCTTTTTTTGATAATTATCGACAAAACTAGTTAAAAAAAACTATAGAAAATAGTAAATATATATAATATAATAAAGATGCGTGGTGCATTCGAAAAGAAAGGGGAACAAAATGAATAAAATCAAAGTACTCATGATTGATGATAACATTGATTTAGTCAACATGATAAAGGAGTATTTTAGTAGTCACGCTAGTATTGAAGTAACGCTTGAAGCATATGATGGAGAATCGGGGTTAAAAATAATAGAAAACAATATAGAGAAATATGATGTTATTATTTTAGATCTTATTATGCCTAAGAAAGACGGTATGTATATTCTTGAAGAAATGAAGAAAAAAGGGATAAATAAAAATGTTATAGTAGCAACCTCTTATAGCGCTTCTGAAACCATTAGAAAAGTTTCAAATTATGGGGTAAGTTATTTTGTTTTAAAACCATTTGATTTAGCTGATCTTGAACAAAGAATAATTGACTGTATGGCAAAACAAAAAAAGGTACAAAAAAGCATTGATTTGCATCATCACAATCTACAAATATCAATCACAAAAATTCTTCATGAATTAGGAATGCCTTCACATATAAAAGGATACCAATATATAAGAGAAGGAATAACCTTGATTTATAAAAATCCTGATATGATTGGTGGGATAACTAAAGAGTTATATCCAGAGATAGCAAAGATTTATAATACTACTGTATCAAGAGTAGAAAGAGCAATTAGGCATGCAATTGAAGTTAGTTGGAATAGAGCTAATTGGCAATTGATGGAAGATATCTTTGGTCATAGTGTTGATATAGATAAAGCTAAACCTACTAATTCTGAATTTATAGTAACTATTGCAGATAACTTAAAATTAGAGTTTCTGAAAGTAGAAAATAAATAAACTAGTTTATTACTAGTTTTTTTATGATATAATTTAATTATAATAACTCTAGATATAAAGGGGAATATATCATGAAAATTATGAAAAACCGAAAGAAAAGCAAAGCGTTTACTTTAATAGAATTAGTAGCTGTAATAATAATATTAGGAATAACCTTATTAGTGGCAGTACCAATGGTGACAAGGGCAGTAAGAAAATCTAAATTAGAATTAATGGCAAGTCAGGAAAACACATTAAAACTAATAGGAAAAGATTATTTTTTAAGTAATAGAGAAGCCCTTCCTAAAGAAATAGGAGAGGCAAGTAGTGTATCAATTAAAACATTAATAAAAGAAGGATATACAAAAGAAGTCAAAGATTATAATAAAGAAATATGTGATAGTAATGCATCATATGTAGAGGCAATAAAATTAGAAAAAGGGAAATATAATTATCATACATATTTAGAATGTAAAAATTATACAACAGGAGATATATGGAGCGAGTGGAGTAGTTGGAGTGATGAAGAACCAATAGGTGGAAAAGACATGGAGATAGAGACAGCCACTTTTTATAATTATGAGGAAGCATTAGATTATTGGAGTGATTGGAGTGATTGGGAAGAAGTAAGTGATAATGGTAAAATAGTCCCAATAAATGAAATAATAGACACAGAAAGCCAATACCGATATAGAGATCAACAATGGAAATGGAATAATGGAGGGGGAAGAGAATACGCAAGTGGTTATTATGTAAGCGCCCCAGCGGGATACCCTTTTCAAGATAGTAATCAAACAAGTTGGGAAGAAACGTGGCATAATGGAAGTGCAACAGGAAGTAGTACAAGACAAGTACAATATAAAAATAAAGTAGAATATCCAACTAGTAGTTATTATACATATGATGAAACTCCCGATGGTTATCCAAGTCGAGATTCTTGGGACGGAACAATAAGCGGTTGGATATATAAGTATTATAGTGAAGGAAATAATGGATATAGTTATACATATGATAGTAAAAGAACAGGAGCCTTAAGTACAAGGACAAGAAGTAGGACCTGGGGGGACTGGATAACAATAAGTAGCGGAAGTGTAACTCCAAGTACGACAAGACAGGTACAATTTAGAGATAAAAAGTATAGATACAGTAGATATAAATATACAGGGCGTTTCTATAAAAATATAACAGAAGATGAGTATAATCCTGGAGAAAATATTTTATTTAGAACTGAAAGTTTTTATTATTATAACTATTATTCGAGTCCTAGCAGTTCTCAATGTAACAGTATATGCTCATACAACGGCGATTGTCCATATTATTGCCCAATTTATCCTTGTAAAGTTACCTGTTCTTATTCATCGCGCTCTGACAAATATGGAGATTATAATAGAAATGAAAACAATGTAACAGGGGATACAATATCAACATCATATGGAAGAAAAAGTTGGACAATAGATGGAACTGGACAATGGTATGCTTGGCAAAGTTACAGTAGTACTCTCTCTTATGATCCTAATAAAAAAGAAGTACAGTATAGAGATTTAAATAAATATACAGCATATAGTGGATGGGCAGCTCAAAGTAGCGGAACACATGTAGTAAATGATTTAAAGGATATAATGTATAAAA
>JBBAEV010000053.1:0-4854 GCA_041655735.1 Bacilli bacterium
AAACCATGCACTCCTTGGGTTGATCCTTTATGGATGGCCCTTAGACAGTGTTCATATAGAGAAAATGTCCGCTCACTGGATTGGTATAAACCATAGCGTTCAGCCTCTCTTTCAGCTAAGAGATCGCCCTGAAGGAAGGGAATCTTTTCATCTAGAATATCAGAATCGCCGGTAACGATGATGTATTGGGAAGTTACATAGGGCAACCATAACAGATCGTCGCTGAAACGAGTGCGTACCCCTCGACCGGTAGGCGGATGCCACCAATGTAGCACATCACCCTCTTCAAATTGATGGGCCGCTGCCCGTAGTATCTGCTGGCGTGCAATTTTTGGCTTAATAGAAAGGAGAGCCAACACATCCTGCAGCTGGTCGCGGGCACCATACGCACCGCTGGATTGATAAAATGCTGTTCGCCCCCAGATGCGACAGGAGAGGGATTGATACAGACTCCAGCGGTTGAGCATGAGGTTCATAGCCTTATCGGGCGTCTCTACCTCGATAGTGTTCAGCAATGCATCCCAGTGGGCATGAGTCTCTTTTAAAGCACGTTCTACAGATCCCTTCTGGCGGTACTTTTTAATGAGATCAATGGCATGGCTGCGCTCGTTACCTTGTCCTAGGATGAAGTAAATTTCTTCACTCGATTCAAGAGGTAGATCAATATAGAGTTGCAACACTGCGCACGGATCATCACCCGCTGAAACCCGTTTTTCAAGACCAAGACGTTCTAGTGCAAGCGGTGCCATAAGTGTCCCGGCTCTACCGAGAAATTCAGTTCGATCAGCCGTCATGCCATGAATTGCTTTATTAGCACTTAAGAATGCGGTTCTTTGGTGAAATTCACTGTTATAAGGATTGGTTGCCAATAAACTTTCCGTCTCAAAGTCGTATTCCGGAATAATAAAAGCGCTATGTTTTGCTCTGGTTGTCCCCAATACCCACTCGACGTACTGTGTCGCCGTTAAGCGACGATTACGATCTGAAAGGTTTGTCAGGTGCAAACGGATAATCTTGACTGGATCCGAGGGGGAAGCATAGAGGGTTAAGCTGTGCTGGATACCATGTGATTGGTGTTCAAAAATTGTGTAGCCAGCTCCATGGCGAACACGATAGGGTTGCTCAGCGTTAGCAGGTTGTGGTGTTGGTGACCAAACTTCACCAGTCTCTTCATCTCTCAGGTAGAGCACTTCGCCAGTGGGATCGCAGACCGGGTCGTTAGACCACGGTGTCAGTCGGTTTTCACCGCTATTTACAGCCCAGGTGGTCTGGCTACCTGTTTCAGTCACCATAAAGCCAAAATCGGGATAACCAATTACATTTACCCAAGGGACCGGTGTTTCTTTACCCGATTCAAGCACTATATGATATTCAGTTCCGTCTGGTGAGAAACCACCGTATCCGTTGTAAAAAAGTAAATCATCCACATTAGGCAATGCGCTGGACTGCTGTATCCCAGGTGCGAGTGATGGGGTAAATCTAGGTAGCCTATGAACATCTACGGAGTAATCGGGAAGCTGTTGGGCCAGTGATCCTTTGTCCCCCACTACAACAACCCGTGCAGCACTTTGCAAGAGAATGGCTTCCTCGCCTTTCATTTGATCATTAAAAAGGACATAGATTCCACCACGAAGATTCAGGAAATCATCACTCTTAGTTTTGTGAATCAAGCGATGGATTCGTCCATTCAATTCGGCGCCGTAATCAGTAGGCTGCCTATTGAGGACAACAAGATCAATTTTGAATCCGCGACTCCGCAAGTATTTGAACACCAACAAGGCATCACGAACGATATCGAGGTGCTTGTCATCATCCAAACTCACCAACAAGATAGGGAGATCACCAGATATTCCGAAACGCCACAACGCGGACTGTCCAAGTCGGTTGGCAGATAGTATCTCGGCTTCTGCACGGGTATCCTTATAGGGGTAGAGGAGTGCTGAAAGAGTTTTTAGGGTATCCTTCAGCATGTCATGATCAACTCCTTCTCGGTCGAGATGGGCTTGGCTACTAATATCCCCCTGGTGGAACGTACGTTCAATCACCGACCAGCTGTAAAACTTCTCGGCCTGGGCAAGCAACTCTGTGCGGCTTTCCCCGACAAAAGTAACAAAAGCGAGCTGGGTATCTTCATGGGGCGCAAGGGTAATGTTACACCCTAAGGCGAAAATGGGGTCGAGAGTTGCACCACTGGAACCACTTAAGTATTCTTCAGACAATAACGCTTGTGGATTGCGACTTCCATGGCCACGGCCAATAAAGGCCCTTCGATCAGCCTCGTGCTGCACTTCAAGCTCACCATTATTTTGAAGCAACATATGCCCCATCAATAAAGGGGGCTCTTCGCTGAAACGGGGCCGACGGGAAAAGATCTGCAACCCTAACGTTTGTACGTATTCACTTTCTATAAACAGTTTGTTGAACGCTGGATGCTGACCGTCATCGGCATGGGTGGAAAGAGACACTTCGCCATAAGAGCTTATCTGTAAGTGGCGAGAGCGCTCGCTGTCATTCTGTAGATGGATTCTACGAATTTCTACAGGATCGTCCGGAGAGACGGTAACTTCCATAACCGAAACCAACTGGTCTACAACGCGCCGGTAAGACACCATGTGGGCATGGAACATAACCTGGATTTCTTCGGCTTTCGCCGGAAAAGGCTGCGCGGCTGCCGACCATAACCCACTGTCATTATTCAATTCCTGGATATAGATCCAGCTTCCCCAGTTATCCAAGACAGGATCGGGTTGCCAACGATTTATATCTTTGTCACGCCAACTCATATAACCGGCGCCCATATTGGAAATAAGCACACGAAAACTGCCGTTGGAGAGTAGATGTACCTGTGGAATAGTAGTAGCAACAGGAACGTTCCACGGATTGATACCGGATAGTTTTTTTTCTGGATCAGAAAAACTCTGAATTTCGTCTTTATCAATATCTTCGAGGGCGCTGACCGGTGGAACCTGTTCCTGGAGCAGCAATTCAACGCTCTGGATACGGGGATCACGATGCATCCGGTCTACCATGATGTCATGATGTAGGTAATTGGCAAGCGCCATAAAGAGCATGCCTTGGTGATGAGCCATATATTCTTTAACAATCACTGCCTCTTGATTGACCATCAAACGACTTTTAGTAAAATCAAGGGACTCATACAGTCCATAAGAACCGAGCATGTCGAGGTTTATCAGAGAACGTAGATTGCTGACAACAGCTCGTGGATTGATGCCAATTGCGATCAGCGAGGCATAAGGGGCAATGACGAGGTCGTTTGATAATCCTCGCTTAAATCCCAATCCAGGCACGCCAAAAGCATGATATTGGTAAGTGTGGCCCGCATCAAAACGATAATAACCTGATTCTGAAATACCCCAGGGAACTCCCTTGGCTTTGGCATAGGCAATTTGATGTTGAACGGCTCCTTTGCTACTATCTGCTAACAATGTACCAGAGTACGAACGCAAAAAGAGTGACGGGAGCAAATACTCGAACATGGTTCCACTCCAAGAAAGCAAGGTGTTGATATTTTCAACTCGCGTCACCGGCCGCCCGAGATAAATCCAATGAGATGCGGGAACTTCCCGTTTAGCAATGGCAATAATGGAAGCTATGCGGGCTTCAGATGCTAAAAGGTCATAATAGTTGTTATCCAACAGACCGGTATCACGATTAAAACCGATATGAAAAACCCGTTTCTGCTGGCTGTACAGAAATCCAAAATCCATCTCTTTTACAAATCTGTCGGCTATCTCTGATATTTTACGATATTGGTTAAGAATCTCCCTAGCATTCTTCTGTGAATCCAAGACCGCATGTTCCAGCCGATTAAGCCAGCTCTCCGGTGAGTTTTCCAAATCGGTTTGATTACCACCATTTTTTGTTTGCTGCGACAGTCGAAATTCGTTCTTGAAAGCACGGATTAAGGCAATAGATTGCTCCGTAATTGCTTGATGATCTTTTAATGCGAAGCTACTGGGCAAACTTTGCATCAATTCGGCCATTAGAGCCTCAAATTCAGTTGATTGGAGTTGCGACGGTATTTCTCTGAGTAAGGACATCCAAGGCAGAAGTTCTGCAATACCATGATAGATGGTTTGTTGGTGTTGATGGATCTGTGAGTTAATAATTCCGAGTTCCGTGAGTGTCTCTTCGTCAAATGCTTTTCGAGAAACTTCAATTAAACGTAACAACTGGAGGGAGATTTCCTGCCGAAACTTTTCTTCAAGCTGTATAAAAATCGCATACCATTGATCGGGTTTTGACCTCACAGCATTTATCTCTGTCTCTATATCGGAAATCTGTGTGTTGATTATTTTGATTTTTTCGCGGATTTCGACACTACGGATTGAGGAAAGAACAGTGACTAGGTTTGTAAGTAAGTCAAGATACCCTTGGGCGAGCTCCCAACGGAAAAAAGGTTCATCTGGCAAGTTTTGACAGGCCTGGGAAGTGACAATAAGGCATGCAGCGAGGTTGCCACTATCCACAGTCGATACGTAGTGGGGAGGCAAAGCTTCTCGGGTGAGTGTGTTATACCAGTTGAAAAAATGCCCGCGATAACGTTCCATTTGGGTCATACTTTCGATAGTCATGGTAAGGCGGGTCGTCAATCCTAGGTGGCCAAGGTAGCCAAAATCATAGGCAGCGAGGGCGGAAGTCAAAAACAGTCCAATATTAGTAGGCGAGGTGCGGTGAGCAATCCTAGCATCTGGAATTTCTTGAAAATGATCTGGCGGTAACCAGTTATCATCTGGGCCGACAAAACGCTCGAAGAACCCCCATGTGCGGCGAGAGAGCTGCCGCAATAAGACAATTTCGTCTTTGCTTAGCGGTTCGCTATCCTCAACAATA
>JBBAEV010000054.1:0-4828 GCA_041655735.1 Bacilli bacterium
TTGTGATTAATATTTCAAGGACATATCATGCTATTAGGAGCACAATGAATTGTGTTTCGATCAAGGAGGTCCAAATGAAACGCGTAGTGTTGTTTATCACGATCCTCATACTTTTGGTTGGGCTATCGACTTGTTCCATGTCAAATGAACCACACATCTATACGGTTACATTTAAAACTAATGGAGGCAGTTCAATCCCTCCACAGGAAGTTCAAAAGAATGAACAGACCACAAGACCCGATCCTGATCCGGAAAAAACTGGTTTTACTTTTGCCGATTGGTATGAAGATGCCACCTGTAATACCGTATGGGACTTTAATACACCAATAACACAAAATATAACTCTATACGCGAAGTGGGTTGAACGCCTCTGCTCGGTTAGCTTTAATGGCAATGGACATACTGGAGGTGCGGTGCCTTCACCTCAAGAAGGAATTCAACAAGGTACTACCATTAGGCTGCCGGGGGCTGAGAGTTTACAGCGCACGGGGTATGAATTTGCCTGTTGGAATACCCAAGCCAATGGATCTGGAACAGACTATGAAGCTGACTCTGAGTTTGTTGATGATGCTAACATTACATTATATGCAAAATGGAGTCCTCTACAATATACCGTGACATTTGACAAACAAGGTGGTATCGGTGGTCCGGAGACCATTACTGCAACCTATGGTTCCGCAATGCCTTCAGCTACAGCACCGACTAAACCAGGATTTACATTCGATGGGTATTTTGATCAAACAGAAGGTGGTGGTTCGCAATATTACTCGGCAACGATGGGAAGCCTTAAGAGTTGGGACAAAGACGACAATTCAACTCTATTTGCGAAGTGGACCTGTACCGTAACGTTCGACAGCCAAGATGGAAGCAGTGTTGCTACCTTAGGAAAGGTCCAGGACGGTTCTACAATAACTAAGCCAACAGACCCGACCAGATATGGCTATGATTTCGTTGGCTGGTACACAAACACCAGTTTTGATGTGGCATGGGATTTCAATCAAGGCAAAGTAACATCTGATTTGACACTCTATGCAAAATGGAGTCCTCGACAATATACCGTGACATTTGACAAACAAGCTGGTACCGGTGGTTCGAATGCAATTACCGTTACCTATGATTCTCCAATGCCTTCAGCTACAGCACCGACTAAACCAGGATTTACATTCGATGGGTATTTTGATCAAGCAGGAGGTGAAGGTTCGCAATATTACTCGGCAACGATGGGAAGCCTTAAGAATTGGGATAAAGACGACAATTCAACCCTATTTGCGAAGTGGACCTGTACTGTAACGTTCGACAGCCAAGATGGAAGCAGTGTTGCTGCCTTAGGAAAGGTCCAGGACGGTTCTACAATAACTAGGCCAACAGACCCGACCAGATATGGCTATGATTTCGTTGGCTGGTACACGGACACCAGTTTTGATGTGGCATGGGATTTCAATCAAGACAAAGTAACATTTGACTTGACACTCTATGCCAAATGGGTTGAACGCATCTGTTCGGTTAGCTTTAATGGCAATGGACATACTGAAGGAGCGGGGCCTACACCTCAAGAAGGAATACAACAAGGTAATACCATTAGGCTACCGGAGGCTGAGGAGTTACAGCGCACGGGGTATGAATTTGCCTGTTGGAATACCCAGGCCGATAGTTCTGGAACGGACTATGAAGCTGGATCTGAGTTTGTTGTTGATGATGATATCACCTTATATGCAAAGTGGAACGGTAAACAGTATACAGTTACATTTGACAAACAAGGTGGTACCGGTGGTCCGGAGACCATTACTGCAACCTATGGTTCCGCAATGCCTTCAGCTACAGCACCGACTAAATCAGGATTTACATTCGATGGGTATTTTGATCAAACAAAAGGTGGTGGTTCGCAATATTACTCGGCAACGATGGGAAGCCTTAAGAGTTGGGACAAAGACGACAATTCAACTCTATTTGCGAAGTGGACCTATACTGTAACGTTCGACACTCAAGGTGGAAGTACAATTAATCCAGTCAGGTTATCGGAAGGTTCTACAATAAATGAACCAACTGCCCCGACTAGAGACGGTTATACTTTTGTCAATTGGTATGGAGATGCCTCTCTAAATACCTTATGGGACTTTAATACACCAGTAACAAAGGATACAACCCTGTATGCCAAGTGGTTAATAGCAAAGCAGGGGCTACGACAGATGATTGAAAATAATGAAGATGTCACAGGAGTAGATACTTCCGGAATAACTGATATGAGTCATCTGTTTGAAGGTATACCCAATTTCGAGCAAGACATATCAAGGTGGGATGTGAGCAATGTCACAGACATGAGTTACATGTTCCATCTTGAATGGACCTATGGTGCTTCCACCTTCAATGGAGATATCTCAAAGTGGGATGTGAGCAGTGTTACGAACATGAGTTACATGTTCTATAATGCACGGGCTTTCAATCAGGATATCTCAGACTGGACTGTAAGCAATGTCACTGACATGAGTTACATGTTCGGTGGTGATGCCTCCTCATTAGGTGTATCCTCTTTCAATCAGGATATATCAGACTGGAATGTGAGCAAAGCCACAAACATGAAGGGTATGTTCATGAATGCCCATTCTTTCAATCAGAATCTCTCAAACTGGAATGTGAGCAATGTCACGGACATGAGTGACATGTTCAATAATGCATGGGCTTTCAATCAGGATATCTCGAGTTGGGATGTGAGCAATGTCACGGACATGAGTTACATGTTCGGTGGTGATGCCTCCTCATTAGGTGTATCCTCTTTCAATCAGGATATCTCAAAGTGGGATGTGAGCAGTGTCACGAATATGAGCCACATGTTCTATTCTGCCTTCGCTTTCAATCAGGATATCTCAAAATGGGATGTGAGCAATGTTACGGACATGAGTTTCATGTTCTCTTGTAATCCCTCTTATGTAAGCACTTTCAATCAGGAACTCTCCACTTGGGATGTGAGCAGTGTCACGGATATGAGTTACATGTTCGCTAGTGCAACCGTTTTCAATGGGGATATCTCAGACTGGGATGTGAGCAATGTCACGGACATGAGTTACATGTTCGGTTGGGCAGACTCTTTCAATCAGGATATCTCAAAATGGGATGTGAGCAGTGTCACGGACATGAGTAGCATGTTCTGTGGCGCATCTTCCTTCAATGGGGATATCTCAAGGTGGGATGTAAGCAATGTTACGAAAATGGGTGACGACTACTACGGCATGTTCAGTGGTGCGTCCTCCTTCAATCAGAATCTCTCAGACTGGGATGTGAGCAATGTCACGGACATGGGCTACATGTTCAGTGGTGCTTCCTCCTTCAATCAGAATCTCTCATACTGGGATGTGAGCAATGTCACAGACATGGGCTACATGTTCTGTGGCGCATCATCCTTCAATGGAGATATCTCAAAATGGGATGTGAGCAATGTCACGGACATGAGTTTCATGTTCTATTATGCACCCTCGTTCAATGAGGATATCTCCGGGTGGAATGTGAGCAATGTCTGGAACATGAGTAACATGTTCGATGGTGCATCCTCCTTCAATGAGGATATCTCAGCCTGGGATGTTAGCAATGTCACTACCATGCATTACATGTTCAGAGATGCGTCCTCCTTCAATCAGAATCTTAGAAGCTGGGATGTGAGCAATGTCAAGCATCGTAAATGTTTTTCAAGTGGGGATTGTCCGCTCACTACTGCGCATCATCCTAGGTCGAATTGGAATAGTGATTAAAAGACCTCTATGCTCAAGATCGCCTTTGATGAGGAACCCGAAAAGACTGAAGCCGACGGTGTCGGCAGCAGTACCAAGTAGAAAATCCACATAATCCTCGCAACCCACTTCTAAGAGGTTCTTTTAAAGGGTTTTCGTTAAACAGGGTTCCAGTTAGGACTTCCTCGTTTTCCACATTAGAAAGCCTGTCCTCTATTAGCTCACACTGATATGGTTGTTGACGTTTGTGAAAATCAAAGAGGCGTCTAATGATATTTTTTATATTAATACTGCGTACGATAGAATTGTTATATTGGAATGTCCCAGAGCGCTTTTTTACCGTACACTAAGGATATTGCTCCTTTACAGACCAACTAAGATCTTAGTTGGCAACTCCCCACGCGATTTTATCCGCTAGAACTCGTTCTCTTCGAGCATCGAGTGGCACGCCTCATCGGAAAAGATAAGGTGGTCTAGGATCTGTATACCAAGCAGATCTCCCGCGGTCCGTAGGCGTTTGGTGATATTGCGGACATTGTTGCTTGGCAGGAGGTTTCCGCTAGGATGGTTGTGGGCAACTACAACCGCGGTAGCCCGTTCACGTAGAGGGATCGAAAAAACCTCTAAGTTTTCTACACGGAGTGATCTTGTAAGGAATGCTTAGCGGAAATATTAGCACCAGGAAAGAAATCCAAACTATCCACAGGCGTGAGCCTACACCCTGATTATCACCAGTTCAAAATAACCTCTTATCCCCAACTCTCATAGGAGGCATGTCACATTAGCTGGACTCGACTTACTACCTATACAAGTCTCAATGTTTGTACAGCTAGTAGTAGTGTGACATGTACTCCTGAATCTATCAAATGATTCCAGTGGAGGTTTTTGATGATGTCAACTAAAGAAACAGGTGTGGAAACAAAACACCTAAGAATTCTTATTACCTTCATCCTTTCCCTCTAGATATACACCTTTGCTGGCTTCAAGTCCGTAAGAGTTTCCAGCGTATCTTGTCTCCCAAGAATCCGCCGTGACAAGAGCCGAAGAACTGGGTTATTCATGTATGAGAGATGTTTTTCCCTCATATCAAAGTATGATTTTATCAAGTT
>JBBAEV010000055.1:0-4554 GCA_041655735.1 Bacilli bacterium
TACCGACTATATAAATAGAGTGGTGTGGGGAAAGTAGGTAGTGTCGTAATTTGGTGAGTTTGTTTTTTCATGTTTATATTTAAAGTCTTTAAGTTGCATCATTAGCATTATTCTCAAGTTTGCCTGTCTATCTTTTAATGTTTGCTTAGGGGAACGGGATGTGTTATAAATAAAGGGTCGAACGGGAGTAAATATGTAACTATTGATTATTGAAGGTATTAAGTGGCAAATAAAAAGGTATGTGTTAAAGGAAAATCGAAGAAAAGGAATAGTTCGGTAGTTATGATAATTACCAAAGAACGTAAAGAGCACATCAAGGAATTGTCCTTAGTATTATCAAGCATTCTTCCAACATCGTCCTATTATGAGGCCTCTGTTACTCTTCAGACAATTGCTAAAGAATTTAATTCAAGTCAGTATTTCAAGAAACAGAAAAACAAGAAAGAAGACTATCAATATTATTTGGAGAAACTAATCAGGCATCACGAAAGAAAACCGAAAATGGTAGTGTTAGAAATTGTGAAACAAGGGTTGCAAAAACTTTCCGATAAGGGGGAAGCCTTTCTAGAAGAGGATAGAACATCGATAATTTTCCATATGAAGGCTTTAGGGTTTGATATAGAAAAGCAATTAAACGAAATTATCCAACCACCCATGGCATCCTTATCAATACCAACAGCTGATTTTGCTAATTTATTCGACCGATTACAGCTTCACCCGTCGCTACAGGATCAAGTTAAGCAACTGTATGTGCAAGGCCATACCAATGATGCAGTAAGAAAGGCTACTGAAATTTACGAACATACAATACAGATTATGATATCTGATACTAATAGCCATGGGGATTCATTGATGAATTTAGCTTTTAACGAGGCTAAACCAAAAATTAAAATGAACCCTTTGAAAACTAATAATGACAAAAATGAGCAGAGGGGAATGATGTTTTTATCAAAAGGGATGATGGCTGGGATACGAAATATTTATAGCCATGGGAATTCTGCTACACAAGGATATATCGATGCCCTTCACTTCCTTTGCTTCATTAGTGTCATGCTTAAAAAGATAGATAATAGGATTGTTCCAAATGGGTTTGAGAAAACTGACTTAAGAAAAAGTAATTAATTGGTAAGCGATAAGAACGTATCATTAAATATTTGGCTTACATGGGGTGACTTTTTTTACCAACTCTAGCCAATTTAGGTATGTATCGCTGTGATAACATAAAAAAGGAGTCATTTTATGGAATCATCTGCTGGGGTGCAACAATGGTTACAGCAAAGGCATAAGTGGTTGCAATATGCTGTTCAATTGGTCATCAAAAACAATGAATTAAGTGAAGAGCTTATAGAGCAATTGGTCAATTTATGTAAAAAGGAAGCGGTTGGGGAATTTCCCGATATGGACATTTCTATCAAGGGATTTAATTTTGAATCAAAGCATGCACAAGATTTACATTTACACTCAATTTCAGAGGTTGTTGGAATAAATAAACTAGCCCCAAAGAAACCGCTAGAATTTTCACCTACTAACGTTTCTGTTGTTTACGGCGCAAATGGATCTGGTAAATCTGGATATATACGTTTAATGAAGCATGCATTTCAATCAAGGGAAGGTTGTCGTGGGAAACTGCTGGGTAACGTTTTTAATCCTAACCATCAAATACAAAAAGCAAAATTTTTATATAAATTAGAAAATTCTGATTTTACACATGAATGGGAAATAGATAAACCCAGTGAAGTCTTATCAGTAATTGATATTTTTGACACATCTTTTGGAAGCGTTTTCATTGATAATGAAAATGAAGTAAGTTATGAGCCACCAATCCTTTCATTTTTCAGTCAATTAATTGCTGTTAGTGAATCGGTAGCTGCAAAACTCGACTTTGAGATAGAAAGTAATATTTCAATGCTTCCAAATATTCCAAATAATATTTCCGATACCGAAAGTACAAATTGGGTTAGCCAATTAAATACAAAAACAACGATTGAAGAGATTGAAAAGAGGTGCACATTCTCTGATGAAGAAACAAATGAACTTCTTAAACTAGAGCAACGATTATCAGAAACTAAACCTACAGAAAAAGCTTCTAAACTGCGAGCTCAGAAGAAATATATTGATTTAATGGTTGAAGAAATTCTCGCTATTAAATCTTCATTATCTGACGAGGCTGTGGCGATAATTCTTGCTCATAAAAGGAGTGTGAATAAAAAGAAACAGATAGTCGATGCAGTATCAATAAAAGCATTTGAAAATTCAAAGATTAATGGGATAGGTTCAGACATATGGGTTGAGCTATGGAAATCAGCAAAGAAGTTCTCTGAATCACTTGTTTATACTAATAGAGAATTCCCTGTTACTGATAAAGAAGCAGTATGTGTCCTCTGTCATCAAACTTTAGATGAATCTGCTAAAGAAAGATTCAAATCATTTGAAGCCTTTATAAAAGGTGATACTCAAGAACAATTAAAACAAGCAGAATTCAGCCTTAAGCGATCCCTTGAATCTATGTATGAAATTCCTAATAGCTCTATAATTTCCACTAAAGTGGATGCCGCCGGATTAGATGAAATCTTAAAAAAAGATATCGATGACCTGTACACTCACTTTGAAGATAGAAAAACCCAAATAGAGAAGGCAGTTGAGACAAAAGATATTATAGCTTTGATGGACAGCTCCTCTATAATTGAAATGCTCCAGCAAAAAAGTATTGATTATGAAAACGTTGCTAAATTGGTTCTTGAAGATGCTAAAGAAGAATCCCAAATAAATTTAGCAATATCAATCAAAAATCTAAAAGGAAAACAATGGGTATCTGATAAAAAAGAAGATATCTTGAAAGAGGTAAATCGTCTTAAAAGAGCAAGTATTTTAAATAAAGCCAAAAAAATGACGAATACAAAAGGATTATCACAAAAAAAAGGAGAACTCGCAGAGAAGCTAATTTCTGATGCTCTTGTAAGTCGTTTCAATTATGAACTTAATGAATTAGGAGCTAAAAAAATAAAGGTTAAATTAGTCAAATCTAAGGTAAGTAAAGGGAAAGTTCTTCATAAACTCCAACTTGATGGAACATCTTATGGTTCAGTTTACGATGTTTTAAGCGAGGGAGAGCAACGTATCATATCAATAGCGGCATTTCTTGCTGATGTAACGGGAAAAGCTGCACCGACGCCATTTGTTTTTGATGATCCTATTTCTTCACTTGATCAAAACTTCGAAGAACGAGTAGTAATGAGATTATGCACACTAGCTAGAGAAAGACAAATAATTATTTTCACACATAGATTATCATTGGTAGGGCTTATACAGGAATATTCAAAAAAACAAAAAATCGAACCAAGGATTATTTGTATTAAAGCAGAACCATGGGGTACTGGCGAGCCCTGTGATACTCTGTTACATACTCAAAAACCGAAAAGTGCTTTAAATGATTTGATTAATCACCATTTACCTAAGGTAAAAAAAATATGGGAAGAAGGTGGGTCTAGTTCGTATGAACCACATGCAAAATTTTTATGTACTGAATTTAGAAAACTTCTAGAAAGAACAGTTGAGCTTGTATTAATGGCAGATATAATTAGCCGATATAGAAGGGATGTTCAAACAAAGAATAAAATCAATAAATTAGCCAAAATATCTATAGAAGATTGTACTCTCTTTGATGGTTTGATGACTAAATATTCCACTTATGAACATTCCCAACCAGACGAGGCCCCAATTGCTCTGCCCGAACCATCTGAATTAGAGGAAGACTTCAATGTGTTATTGAATTGGGTAAACGAGTTTTGAGAACGAGCAGTAGTCTAATAGTTTAAATACTAATTAGGGTTGCTCTAATCCATTATTTTATAAAATTTCCCCTTTTAATTTTCTTGTCGCCACTGAGAAGTTCGGTTCGACTACTCTTTCTGAAAAATTATTTACCACACAGTTGGTTATTGATTAAAGAGGATTATATACACAGCCCCTTTTGGATCATGATTAAGGGCTTCTATGGTACGCTAAAGACTGTTTTTTAGTGGTGATAGTTACTGAAAAAATCTGGTATTTGTTACTTTTGGAACAATATTAAAGTAATAAAAAAATAAGATCCTTCAAGTTTCAGTGGAGCAAACATCGGAAAAACCAAGTATGCAAAACTATTCTCGCTCAAAAGGTTTGATGCTGAGGCTTTTGCCTTATGTGGTTCAATCGATTGAGTTGTTGCAAGAATAGTAAAATGAGAGAAGTGCAATGGCGATGAGTTCATTCACAAAGAGACATTCTATGCCTATGGAAAGTATACTAAGGTAGAGGAGTTGGCCCATTTATAGTAAGCCTAGACCAATATTGAAAGAGGAATAGATTCACGAGATGTAGTTGCTGTTGTTTTTACTCTGTAATAGGTGGTAGAATAATTCAGTGAAGTATAGAGATACAGAAAAGTAGGTAGTTATCTTGGAAGAAACAGCTGGCATATTTACCATATCGTTAGATTTTGAATTGTTTTGGGGCGTAAGAGACAAATGGACTCTAGCTGACTATGGCCACAATATTAGAGCTGTTTGGCAAGTA
>JBBAEV010000056.1:0-4509 GCA_041655735.1 Bacilli bacterium
TCCCTGTTAACAGACATCTTCCATCATTCAATGTTAATTCCAGTACTTTTACCATATTAAACATTGCGGCATCACTCCATCCAAGATTGTTGCCGTGGGTAGTTAGTTCAACACACCCTACGATTGCATAATTTATCGCATCCTTCTTTTCTATACCTTTCTCAATCAAAGCTGGAATAACTGCATCATCATTAAATATTTGAGGCATACCACTGCCTGTACCAATTACTCGACTACATTCAAGAATAAAATCTTGGGACGAGTTACTAAACAACCTTGCCGAAAGATTTGGTTGAGGAAGCCCAATATGCTCTTGAGCTTTTAAAAACAAATATGAGAGCTCATTAGAAGCATCACTGCCATCAAAGTTTTGCCCGCCTATCGCAACATTGAAGCCAATAGGGAACCCTGCGAAATATTTAGCACTACTGGCATTTCTTAGATATACAATCTGGTTAAATTTGAGCCAAAGGGCTTCAATTAGTTCCAAGGAATCCTCTAAGCCAATATTACCACTTTCGATATCCTTCTTGAAATAAGGATATAAATATTGATCCATCCTTCCAGGAGAAAATGATGACGCATTAGATTCCAACTGTAAGAGAAAATATAAAAACCAAACCGATTGCAGCGATTCACGAAAAGTCTCAGGAGGATTCTCTGATAATTTATAGCATATGCGAGAAATTTCTTGAAGATTTGTCTTTACTTTGACATTTGAAGGATCTTCAGCCATCTCTTTTGCAAGGCTACCATAACGAACCATAATCTGTTGAGCCCCTTTCAGAGAAATTTTGACAGATTCAAGAAAAACTCGTTTTTCTTCATCTTCTGTAAGACTCAAATTATTTTCAACATCAGTCAATAAACCGGTAATCCCTAGCTTTAACCACTTTTCAGTATTGGGACAGATATGGCCTTGGGCATGATCTTTTTGATTAATTTTTACAACAGTTTCTAGAGTACTTAACTCTTCACCTAAAATCGCATAAATTTGATCTTCTAGTGTCTTACCTTTCCAATAAGGAAGGATTTCTTTGCGAAATACCTGCATATCTTCGTTGCGCACTAAGAATTTATCTTGGGGTCTTGTGGGTAAAGTTTCTAGTTCTTTATCAATCCAGGATATTCCAGATTCTGGTGAAACTACTCCTGCCCGTATCCCTGTGGTACGATTTCCGACTATCAATTCATTTTTATCAATTCGAATTGAGATGAGCTCACAAGCTGAGCGGAAAGCCTCTGCCCTTTTGATTATGACAGGTTTACCCTCACATTTTTTGTAAACATCGGTAATAATATGTGCCTGCTCTAATGATACATATCGCTTTTCATTTAACATGTCTTCTTTCAAGGATTGTATGCGATTGGATAGTGATAGCTTTTTAATTTCTTTAATTTTTTGTGCCATACTAAATTCCTTTTTGGACTAAATAATTTTCCATATTATAATCATAAGATTTCTATCTATTTTTACTACCGTGAAAGATGACGCAAAGGTGGATAATCTTGAATAGAATCATGACAAACTCTCTAACTTTACATATAAGTATTAAAATATCACTTTTTTGATAGAACATTATTTGCTACTTCGTGAGTAATGGTAGAGTATTGGTACTATCTAAGTGAAGTATCTCTTTAAATTATTTCATGTGGTACTTTTTGTATCCCTGTATTTTTAAGGGAGACCATGGTAGTCTATATATAGTTGGAGGTGACCTATGATGGGCTCTCGATTTAATAAAGAGTTGTTCGCAAGGACTAAATTGGTATTTTGCGAACGGTTTGATGAATCGAGTTCCATTTGGAACCTATTGGAACATGCCCACCCCTTCCTTGAAGTGATGTACTTTTTGAATGGTGGGGCTACAATCCACAGTGATAACGATGAAATCAATACTTCGGTCTTTGATATTGTCATATATCCTGAAAACCAATTACACCAAGAAGATATAGATTTATCACGCCACCAAGAAGTTGTCTGTTTAGGGTTTCAGATCCCCGGGTTATCAGGCTTGAAGAATATTCATCGATTATCGGATTTTGATAATCGTTTGAAATGGCTTTTCATAGAAATCCATTCCCAACATTCTGGAAACAGACCAAATAGGCACACTATCGTAGATTTGCTAATGCAATTATTACTTCATTATCTTAAAAATGCTCTCGACAACTTAGAAAGCATAGATGATCCCATAAGGAGAGTCCTTCTTTATATGAACGAGAATTTATCTAAACAAATTCAATTGGACGATTTAGCTGAAATCGCACACTATAGCACATCGTACCTTAATAGGAAATTTAAAGAACGGACTCACAGGACACCTCTCAATTACCTAAGGCAACTCAGGATGGATACTGCAAAAAAATTGCTCGAAAACAAAACATTAGAACTCAGCCAAATTTCGAGCTTAGTAGGTATTGATGATCCAAAGTATTTTTCGAGAATATTCTCTCAAACATTTGGTATCGCCCCAAGTACTTACCGCTCTTCACTACACCGATATTAATAATATTAATCGCTAGGTTTTCCTGTTAAAGCCACTTTTTGTCTAATAGCATTTTTCTTAGATGTGGACATTTCTCGCATCGTTACAGCCAAAAGGATAACAAGGCCACGAATTACCCACTGGTTGTAAGGGGAGATGTCCAGAAAATTCATACCACTATTAATGACTCCATAAATAATTGCACCTGCCAGAGTCCAAGATATTGTACCAGTTCCGCCAGACATGCTGGTTCCTCCAATGATAACTGCTGTAATGACATACAGCTCCCACCCACTACCTGATAGTGGTTGGCATGACCCTAAGCGACTGGAAAGGATAATGCCACTTACGGCAGCCGTAAAGCTAGTAAGGCCATGAATCATCATCTTCATTTTAAAAATGTTAATTCCAGATAATTTTGCCGTTTCTTCATTACCCCCAATCGCATACACATGTCTTCCGAACTGTGTTCTTTGCAGGAGATAATAAAAAAATAGAAACATTACAACAAGAACAAAAATGGTTATTGGTATACCTAACAAGTCTCCATTGCCAATAAACAGAAAACCAGGAGAATCATTGAATATAGGGTTACCATCAACCAACAATAAAGCAATTCCTCTAAATAGTATCATTCCCGATAGGGTTACTACGAATGCGGGAAGAGTGAATTTTTCAATTAAATATCCCTGAGCAACTCCTAATAGGAAACATATGGATAAATCGAGGACGATGGCAATAGCCAATGGGAGTTGAAATTTCACCATAAATATTGAGAGCAGTACTCCAGAGAGAGCCATGATCGAACCAACAGAAAGATCAATTCCTGCAATTATAATGACCATTGTCATTCCAAAACCAATAATTGCATAAAGTGATGCCTGATTCAGAACATTTTTTATATTACCTATTGTCAAAAACAAAGGCTCGCCTGAATAATTGTTGATTTGGATGATATCAATCAAAAGAAACAAGAGAACGGTCAAACCTATCAAAATTAAATATGGGCTAGGTATCTTAGCCAATCTTTTCCGAATTTTTGTTATTGAAGTATATTTTTTCATAATGCTACCCTTCAGAAATGATTGTCATTATTTTTTGCTGGGAGGCTTCTTCCTTATTAAGTATCCGAAGTATCCTCCCCCCCCGCATTACGGCTATGCGGTCGCTCATGCCGAGTATCTCGGGTAATTCCGATGAAATCATCAGGATTGCGACACCTTGTCTAGTCAATTCCCGCATGATTTCATAGATTGCTTGTTTTGCTCCAACATCAATACCCCTAGTTGGTTCATCGAGAATAAGTATTTTAACGTCTTTGGCTAGCCAGCGTGCAATTATAACCTTCTGCTGATTTCCACCACTAAGAGATTTAATTAATGTATTGATACTAGGAGTTTTAATATCAAGTTGATTAACACCTTCTGTAGCGAGTTTAACCTCTAATTTCCCATCTACTAATCCTAAGAATCGTTTTACCGAGTCGAGACTGGCAGAAACTATATTATCGCGTATCGATAGGCTCAAAAACAATCCCTCTTTTTTCCTATCTTCTGATACAAAGGCAATCCCTGCTTTAATCGCATCAACCGGTTTGTTAATTTCAACTGGAACACCGTCAACTTCAATAATACCAGCATCCTTCTTTATCATGCCAAAAATTGTGTTCGCCATCTCGGATCGGCCTGCCCCGACTAAACCTGAAACTCCAAAAATTTCTCCTGCATGTATCTCGAAAGAGATATCTGATAGCAATCCTTGTTTACAAATCCCATTAACATGGAGCATGACTTTCTCTTTTGGAGTCATCAATTGTTGCGGAAACATAGCTTCAAGTGGTCTACCAACCATTTTTTCTATGATGGATTCTTTTGTTGCTTTTTCAATTGGAAAAGTATCAATCCATTTTCCATCTCGTAAAACTGTCACCTCATCACAAACTTCAAAAACTTCTTCAAGTTTGTGGGAAATATAGATAATTGAACGGCCCTGCTCTTTCAATCTTCTAATTAGTGAAAAT
>JBBAEV010000057.1:0-4467 GCA_041655735.1 Bacilli bacterium
GCAGATCCTGGAGATTATCACCGAGGATTAACCAATGCTCTCCAAGTCGAAACCGCTCCAAGTCACCAAGCTTTAGATCTCATGACGATCATGCCACACATACATGCTACTGGTATTTTGGTGCATACTCCAGTTACCCATGGCCATATTATTACGCCACTAGTGAGTACTAAAAAGAAAATGAGCAAAGATGATTTAATTAGCTTATTCCAAGCTCACCCAAGAATCCGCTTAGTACGTCTAAGTGATGGTTTTTTAGGAAACGCTTCACTATTTAAATATGCAAGAGATTTAGGAAATCCTCGTGGAGATATGTATGAAATTGCTGTATGGGAAGAATCGATCGTACAATCCGGAGATGATTGGATGTTTGCTATCAACATCCCACAAGAAGCTGTTGTTATCCCAGAAAGCATTGATGCCATTAGAGCTGCCTTACGCATGCAAACAACTGGTGAAGAAGGGACTCAACAAACAAACATGTACCTCAACTTAAAAGGGTAATTGTATGCATGCGAATCTTCCGTTTAAGTCACTCCATTCAGTTGATGTCGAAGGAAAGAGAGTTTTATTACGTTTAGATATTAACTCACCGATTGATCCTGCGTGCAAGAAGATACTGAATACTAATAGAATTGTTCAATCTGGTCCTACCGTAAAATGGCTACTCGACAACAAAGCAAAAGTTGCAATCATTGCCCACCAGGGAGATACTTTGGATTACCAAAATCTAATTTCCATGGAGGAACATGCCTGTAAGCTTTCTGAAGTAGTGGGCTATCCCATCGCTTATATTGATGATGTGTGTGGACCGGCAGCTCAGGAAAGAGTAGAAAAATTACACTCGGGAGAAGCTATTCTCCTGGGTAACCTACGCTACTTATGTGAAGAAATATCAACTTTTGAAGAAGTGGTGCCTCTTACCGCACAGGAGATGAAAGACACCTATCTAGTTCGTTCTCTTGCACCATTGTTTGACCTGTATGTCAACGAAGCTTTTTCGGCGGCGCACCGCAATGCTCGTAGTATGGTAGCTTTTCAATATATATTAACATCCGTAGCAGGACCTCTTTTGTTTAAAGAGGTCAGTGCCCTCTCTAAAGTGATGAAAAATCCTACTAAGCCTTCAGTCTTTGTATTAGGTGGGGCGAAAATATCGGATGCCTTCGGAATGATAGGAAATGTATTAAAAGATGGGTCAGCTGATACAGTTATTACGACTGGTGTAACTGGTGAAATATTCTTACTAGCACAGGGATATGATCTCGGGGTAAAGGTGGACTATTTTTTAAACGAACGTTCACTCAAAAAATACATAACACAAGCAAAAGAGCTCATTGAGGCGTTTCCGAATTCAATTCTTTATCCTCGAGATTTAGCATTTGAACATAATGGGAAAAGAGTAGAGGTTGAAATCGAAAAGTTGCCAGTCGATGAATTGTTTTTAGATATCGGGGAGAACAGTATAAAGCTTTTCTCTGAGGTGATAAAAAAAGCAGGGACTATATTTGTCAATGGGCCGGCGGGTAAATTTGAATCACCAATTTTTGAACATGGTACGAAAATGCTCTGGCGAGCAATTTCGGACTCTACTGGATACAGTGTTGTTGGTGGCGGCGATAGCGTGATGGCGGCCACAAAATTTTGTAATGTAGAGGATTTTGATTACGTCTGTACCGCTGGGGGCGCTATGGTTCGCTTTCTTTCGGGAAGAAAGCTTCCACTTTTGGAAGCTTTAGAACATGCAAAGTAGGGTACAATGAAGAATTTGAATATAGATATTCCTTATCTAAAAGATACCATTAGGGTTACTCTTAAAGAACAAAATGTTATGCAAGTGTTGCATCCTAATGATGTAACACCATCTGGAACAAATTCACAGATGATAGAACATGCTCTAAGAGAACCCTATGGTAAGGAAGATTTTGAGACCTTCTTACAGCATGAGGGAGAATTGATAGTAATTGTAAATGATGGAACTAGACCTACTCCTACTCGTACAGTTTTACAGGAAATTGGAGTCAGCCTTATAGCCCGAAATGCATCATTCATCATTGCGACTGGGATTCACCGTGAGCCGAATGAGGAAGAATATCGATACATCTTTGGCCCATTTTATGAAAAAATAAAGGATAGAGTCATTTCTCACGATGCCCGTGACGATTCTGCTATGGTTTTTTTAGGAACAAGCAAAAACAACACAGAACTTTTTTTGAACAAGAAAGTAGTGGAAAGTGCGAATATTTTAGTAATCGGTTCGGTAGAACCCCATTATTTTGCAGGGTATACCGGAGGAAGAAAGGGCCTACTGCCTGGAGTGGCTTCCTATCGAACAATCGAGATGAATCACCGACATGCACTTGAGGAAAATGCAAAATCATTACAACTAGAGGGTAACCCTGTCCACGAGGATATGATTGATGCTCTTAATCTTATTAACAATAATATCTACGCGATTAATACAGTCCTCGATCGGAACCATACATTATACGCAGTCACTAGTGGTGACATCATTACATCATTTTACGCAGCTATAGAGAAAGCAAATCAAGTATTTGTTGTTCCTATTATCGAAAAAGCCGATATTGTTGTAACTGTGGCGGCTCATCCCATGGATATTGATTTATACCAAAGTCAAAAAGCTCTCGACAATGCAAAGGGTGCCGTCAAGGACGATGGAGTAATTATTCTCGTTTCAGCATGCCGTGATGGCCTAGGTGAGGAAACTTTTGTTAACCTTCTTACTTATTCTGAAACTCTTAATGATGTGTTTGAATACATTAAACAAGGGTATAAACTAGGGTATCATAAAGCCTACAAAATGGCTGAAATATTTGAAACACATACTGTATACCTACGTAGTGAATTAGCTTCAGAAGCGGTTGAAGCGATGTTTATGACCCCTATTTCCTCTGTCCAAGAAACTCTTAACTCTCTGATTAAAGAAAAAGGAGAAGAAACAACAATCCTCTTTATGATGGATGGGTGTGTCACAATACCGAGTGTCTTGCAATGACATATAAAACTAATAATTAAAACCGATTGGGAGGTTCTATGGATAACGACGAGTTACAATATTTGTACAAAAAAGCACAAGAGATACGAATTTTAACAATTGATATGATCGGATATCTTGGAGTTGGCCACATTGGTGGAGCAATGTCTGTTATTGAGATTCTAACTGCATTGTATTACCACATAATGGAAAACGTTGATGTCCAAGATCCTAAAAATGAAAATAGAGATAAGTTCATTCTCTCAAAAGGGCATGCGGGGCCAGCCCTATATGCTGTTTTGGCAGATAAGGGGTATTTTCCTAAAGAGTGGTTACACACACTTAATCAAGGTGGGACCCGGCTCCCCAGCCATTGTGATATGAATCTCACCCCGGGCATTGATTTTACCACTGGTAGTTTGGGACTCGGATTTGCTTCTGCAATGGGAATTGCATGTGCTGATCGCATTAAGAAAAATAATGCTCATACGTACATCATCATTGGTGATGGAGAGTCTCAAGAAGGTATTATTTGGGAAGCAGCAATGTTTGCAAGCCACTATAACCTAAGCAACGTTATAGCGTTCTTAGATTATAATAAAATGCAAATAGATGGAAAAACAACTGATATCATGAACCTTGAAAGTCTACTTGCAAAATGGAAAGGATTTGGTTGGCATGCACAAGAAGTTGACGGCCACAATATTCAAGCAATTACAACTGCAGCTGAAAATGCAAAAAAAGTCACTAATGCGCCAAGTATAATTATTTGCAATACCATTAAAGCTAAAGGATTTGCTCCAGGAGAGGGATTAGTCTCTTCGCATAATATGGAGTTTTCCTATGAGAAAGCACAAGAAGCGATTAAAACATTAAAGACACAATCACCTAAAGGGGTCAACAAGTATGAATAAACTTCATTCCTATCAAGATATGAGAGGAGTGTATGCTGATACACTTCTCGAATTAGCGGCAAAAGATGATAAGTTAGTAGTACTAGAAGCAGACTTGATGAGTGCTTCTGGAACGAAGCAGTTTAGTCAGATGTACCCTGAAAGATTCATAAATGTCGGAGTAGCTGAGGCGAATATGGTTGCGGTAGCCTCAGGGTTAAGCTCCCAAGGATTTATCCCTTTTGCCAATACTTTTGGCTGTTTTGCGACACGTAGGGCATATGATCAATTCTTTTTATGCGCAAATTATGCTAAGCAAAATGTAAAGTTGGTGGGGACAGATCCTGGAGTAACTGCTAAATTTAATGGCGGAACCCATATGCCTTTTTGTGATATCACTCTGACTCGTGTTATTCCAAAACTCGTTGTTGTAGAACCGAGTGATACCGTATCTGTTTACAATCTCACCAAACTGCTCCATGCCCATCAAGGTTCAGCATATATGAGACTGCACCGAAAAGGTGCGGTAAATATTTATCCTGAAGATCAAAAATTTGCCCTAGGAAAAGGAATTGTGAT
>JBBAEV010000058.1:0-4344 GCA_041655735.1 Bacilli bacterium
TATTAATCAATATGGAGCAGATACATTAAGAACTTTTATTTTATCTTTAGGAGAGTATTCAGAAAATGTTATATGGTCTGATAGAAATATAAAAGGAATAACTAGATTTTTAGATAAATTTTATAGGTTAAAAGACAAAGTTATTAAAGAAGATAATTATTCATCTAATTTAGAGAGTTTAATAAATAAAACTATTAAAATAGTTAGTGAACACTATGATAATATGAAATTTAATACCGCAATATCTTCTATTATGATTTTAGTTAATGAATACAATAAACAAGATAATATTACAACAAAGGATTTAAAAGTAGTAATTAATCTCCTATATCCTATAGCACCTCATATTTGTGCAGAAATGTGGGAGAAAATAGAAGACAATGAAAATATTGTATTTTCAAAATGGCCAGAATATGATGAATCTAAAATAAAAAATGATGTAAAGGAAATTGTAATACAAATAAATGGTAAGATTAGAACAAAAATGAATTTTGACGAAACCATGTCAGAAGAACATTTAAACGACAAGGTTTTATTAGAACCATCTGTTCAAAAGTTTATTATGAATAAAGAAGTAATTAAAATAATATATGTAAAAAATAAATTAGTTAACATAGTGATAAAGTAATATATTAAAATGGGTTTGACTCCTGTCTTCCCGACCATTGATGAATATAAAAGAGGTTTCCAAAAGAAGCCTCTTTTGTGTTAGAATTATGTTAGGTGATATTTATGATTAAGAAAAAAAGGATAAGTTGTTATTATTTACCTATGGCACTTTACTTTTGCCAGATGTTATGCAAGAAACAGTAGGATTTTACAATAAACCTTTGAAAAGTGTATTTGTTAAAGGATTTAAAATAAAAATTATCCGCAAAGTAATTGGGAAAAATCCAGATTATCATCTGATGTTTGCGATTAAGACGGGAAATGATAATGATATTATACCTGGATTTTTAGTAGAATGCTCTGCTATACAACTTAGAAGACTTGATAAATTTGAAGGCTCAGCTTATAAGAGAGAATCTGTTGAGGTATTTACTCGAGATATGCAATGTATTGATGCTGTTATGTATATGAAAAAATAAAATTTTTGGAAATCCCTTTTATATCCCGACCAGTTATGAATGAAAAACTGTGGAGATAAAGACCCATTGTTTTTATTATTTTATTAAAAATATATGAACAATAGTCAATGATGTGTCTTATAATAGAGAAGAAACATATAATAAAACAAATCGAATTAGGAAAATTAAACGATTTTTAAAAATAAAAAACTAGCAGCAATATGCTATTTTTTTTGTGGCACCTTATTATTTGTGATGATTGTTAGTGGTATTGATGAAGCTTTATATTATCTCATTAAATTAATAAAATAGTATTAAAAAATTATTTAATTTAAAACAATATCTTATAATTAGAAAATATGATATTATATTTATATACAATATAGCGAATAAATAGTGGAGGAATTATGAAGATAAAAAGTATTATTATTGATGTCATTAAATCAATATTACCAATTACTATTGTTATGCTTTTATTACAGTTATTTTTAATTGGCATTAAATTAGATAGTTTTTTAATATTTATGTTTGGGGTTATCATTACTAGCATAGGTTTTACCTTATTCTTGATTGGTGTAGATAATAGTTTGATTGCCTTAGGTGAGTTAGCAGGTAAGAAAATGATAGAAAGATCTAAACTATGGTTTATTTTATCTATAGGGCTTGTTATAGGGTTTGCTATTACTGTAGCTGAACCTAGTGTTCAAATTTTATCTAATCAATTAGATCTAGTTTCAGATACTTGGTTTATAAATAAATATATTTTTATCATTACTGTATCATTAGGTATTGGTATCTTTTTAGGTTTAGCAACTATTCGTTTTTTTTATAAAATTTCCTTGCGAAAAATACTTATTTTTAGTTATGCTTTAATCTTTCTTTTAATAATTTTTTGTCCCAAAGAATTTTTAGCTGTAGCCTTTGATGCTGGTGGTGTAACGACAGGTCCTACTACTGTTCCTTTTATTTTGTCTTTAGGTATAGGAATGGCTTCTTTAAAAGGAACCAAACAACAATCATATGAAAGCTTTGGTTTTATTGGTCTTGCTTCAGTGGGTCCAATCCTATCAGTATTACTCTTGGGGGTGCTTACTAAATGATAGAAAAACTAATGAATGCCTTAAATGATTCTCTTCTTGCGATTATTCCACTATTCTTTATTGTTCTTATTCTTCAAGTTACATTATTAAAAATATCTAAACGTAAATTTTTAAAGATTCTACATAGTTTATTAATAACTTTTATTGGTTTAACCTTGTTTTTATATGGAATTGATATTAGTTATATTAATATTGGTAATGCCATAGGTGCCACTTTAGGCGCAATTGATGCCAAATGGTTTGTAATTTTAATAGGTTTTATTTTGGGTGGTGTAATAACTTTAGCTGAACCAGCAGTAAAAATTTTAAATGATCAAATAGAAGAAGTTACTCATGGTTTTTTAAATAAGAAATTAGTATTATTATTTCTTTCAATAGGTGTTGCTTTTTCAATAGCTTTCTCAATAATTAGAATATATACAGGAATTTCAATTTTATATTTTATTATTCCTGGATATATATTAGTATTTATATTGGCTAGCTTTGTAAGCCCCTTGTTTTTAGCCGTAGCCATGGATGCTGGTGGGGTAGTAACTGGACCTATGATAGCTTCTGTCCTTCTTTCCATAATGGTTTCAATGTCATCTTTTATAGAAAACAGTAATCCGTTATTAGATGGGTTTGGTCTTGTTGCTCTTGTAGCGCTAATCCCAATATTATCTATTATTATATTAGGACTAATATATGAATTTAAAAATAAAAGGAGGAATCCATAATGATAAATACTAATAATTATTTAGATAATTATAAGCTAATTATTCTTATTATTAAAAAGGGTATCGCTTCCAAACTGCTAATAAAATTAAGAAAAGTAGGGGTAGGGGGAAGTACTATTATGTTTGGTAAAGGAACAGCTGAGAAAAATATATATGAACAGATTTTGGGGGTTGAATATCAACCAGAAAAAGAGATAATCTTCATAGCGGTCGACTCTTCTAAAGCGGATAAAATATTAGACACTATTATAAAAGAAGAACATATCGATAAACCAGGACATGGCATAGCTATTGTTGTTAATTTAAGTAAATGTGCTGGCATTGCTAGATTATTAAATATTAATTTAGAAGAAAGGAGTAGATAAAATGAATAATAAGAAAGATTTTGATTTACTTGTTATCATTGTTAAAAAAGGATATTCGGAAAAAGTTGTAAAGACTGCTCAAGCAGTAGGGGCTAAAGGAAGTACTGTCATAAATGGTAGAGGATCAAGTGTTCATGAAAATAAAAAGATTTTAGGTGTACCAATAGAACCAGAAAAAGAAATAATTTTAATTGTAGTTGAAGATAAAGATACTGATAGAATACTTAATGAAATAATCTCCAAAGTAGAATTGAATAAACCTGGAGTAGGAATTGGTTTTGTATTAGATGTAGAAAGAGTAGTTGGAATACACGAGGGCAATGACTAATTTTACAATTGTAGAATAGATGTAAACAAAAAAGCAAGATTATTTCTTGCTTTTTTATTATAGATTATATCACTTAAGTAAATAATTAAATAATTCATAAACCATAAATGCTGGCCAAACAATAGCTTTTAAAAATCCTAATACTCCATCCCAAAATGATGTGGCATTACTAATAAAAAATATAACTGCTCCAATAAATCCTAATCCATATATAGAACCATTACCAACTCCACATCTACTATTATGTGCTTTCTTTGGTTTTTCTTCTTTTCCCATACATAATACCTCCCTAAAATATATTTCAATATCACATTAATTTTATCACATGCTATTTCAATAAAATACAATTTTTTATAATTACTATATTGTAATAATATGTGATATAAATTATTATAGAATTAAAGTAGAGGAGGTTCTATGAAAAAAGCATTTAAAGTAATATTAATTTTATTGATAGTGCTGATATAAGTAATGGTTTTAAAAATAAATTAATTAATAATGTGATAGAAAAACAAAAAGTAAATATAGATACAGTTTCAGGAGCTACAGTTAATACCAAGGCCATGTTAAAAGCTATTGAAGATGCATTGGATTGAAAACTAAGTATACACTTAGTTTTTTGCTCAACTATTAGTTTGTTTATTATAAATTTAATATACTGTTTGAAATCTATCTGTTTACATATATCTATAAAAAATATATAATTTAATATAGGAATTAAAAGGAGGAATTATGAAAGTATTAAAATTTGGCGCAGTATGGTGTCCT
>JBBAEV010000059.1:0-4340 GCA_041655735.1 Bacilli bacterium
AAGATCAGTGGCGAACAAGCATGGTGTGGCTGACCAGATAAAATTCTTAGGGGCTATGCCTCATAATAAAGTATTTGACTGGTTAGAAACCATAGATATTTATACCCAACCCAGTAGACAGGAAGGACTTCCCAGGGCACTAATCGAGGCAATGAGCAGGGGTTTACCCGCCTTTGGTGCAAGAACTGCAGGTATCCCTGAACTTTTAGAAGATAGATTTATTTTTTCCAATACCAGAAAAAACATAGATGAAATTTTCGAGATACTGAAATCTTTTAACAAAGATACTATGATTGAACAAGCTAAGAGAAACTTTAAAGAATCAAAGGAATATGATAAAAATGTTGTTGAAGAAAGAAGAAGAAAGTTTTTTGAGGAATTTAGAGACAGTAATTTAAATAGTAAGTGGGTTTAAAATGAGCACGAAAGTGCCATAAATAACAACAATTTACTAAACTAGAAGGTGAGTTATGAATAAGATAAAATGGAATATCATCATAGGAATCGTTTTGTCAGCTATAATTTTAGATTTAGATAGATTAGCGCTTTATATGCCAATAGGACGAGTAGTTATTTTTGACATATTGACAATATTATTTGTTTCTATAAGTTTACTAAAGATAAAAGTCTTTAAAAATAATCATACTTTAAATATATATTTTATACTTATGTTGTTATTGATAGTGTATCAAATTATTTCTGGATTTATATTATATCAAACAAAAATAAATGTTTCCTATACTAATATAATAGCTGTATCAATAAAATATTTACTATATTTACTTTATACGTTTTTTGTGACTAATTATTTAATCGATAAAGGATATATATGTAAGTATATAAATATATGGATATATTCTAGCATAGTGGTTATTATTGTAGGGATATCTCAAATACTTGCGATAAACAACATTCCTTTTTTTACCAGATACTTTTTATGGAAAAATATAAGAGGAGGTGGGCACAGAATAGCTGCAACATTTAGGTGGCAAGGCGTACTTGTGTTCTACTTATGTATAGTAGCTCCATTAATATTGGGAAAGATACTTGATAATAAAAAAGCAATATTTAACAAAAGATACAAAGATATGGTTTTGATAATTCTAATAATTTTAGTAGGACTATATTCAGGTTCTAGGAGCGTTTACATAGTTTTAATATCTATGTTATTAATGATTTTACTAAAACCTTTTATTAAGGATAGTTTTAAACTATCTTTTAATAAATTAATAACTATTGGCTTGTTTATTGGATCAATTTATCATTTATTTACAAAAATTATTATAAAATCTAAAGCTGTTAAAAGAATATTTGGCTTGGAAGGTGCAGTTGGTGTAACGACTGGTATTTCACCAAGACTTAGAATTATTTATGCAAGTATTTCAGTATGGGAAAACTCACCTTTTTTAGGTATTGGCTCAGGTAATTTATCTAATATTATCAGTATCGCATCTCATAATGCTTATTTAGAAATACTTGTTGAAAATGGAATTTTAGGTTTAACCATTTATATTTTAATTATAATTATATTTTTAAAAATAATCTTTTTTTATTTTATTGTTTCGATTAATAAAAAAGAAATGTTCCCCACAGCAATAGCTCTTAGTTTAATAAATATTTTGTTATATCAGTTTACTGCTTCAAGTATACAATATAGATTATTTTGGGCTTATCTTCCAATATTATTTGCGTATCATTTTATTTATAATTGTGAAATAAAAGATATATATATATAGGAGTCAAGTAGCAAGGAAGTAATTTGCTGATATTATTGCAAAGTAATCAAAGGCCATAAGCATTAAATATATAAAGGCAGGTATTATGATAATGAAAAAGGTTAATTTATTTATAGGAACACTGTCAAATGGTGGAGCAGAGAGGGTTGTTTCTAACATTTCATTAAATTTAAATAAAGATATAGCAAGAAAGATTATATTGTTTGGCTCTAAATCTAAAATTGAATATCCTTATGATGGAGAATTATTATACTTAGATAAGAACTCTCAAAACAATATAATATTAAAGCTTCAAAATTTATTTAATAGGATTATTAAGATTAAGGAGATAAAAAAGGAAAACCCTAATATTGTGACTATAAGCTTTTTAGAATATCCAAACTTATTAAATTCATTAACTTCTAAGTATGGAAGAACAATAGTTTCTGTAAGAAATCACATGTCTACAAAACATGCTAAAGGTTTAAAAGCTTTACTTTGGAATTTAACAATAAGGTACTTATATCCGAGAGCTGAATTTATAATTGTTGTATCTGAGGAAATCAAAAGAGACTTAATTTATAGGTATAAAATTCCTGTTGAGAAAATTAAAATTATCTATAATTCCTATAACCTAAAAGATATTGAAAATATGGCTATGATGACATTACTAGATAGCGAAGTAGATTTATTTAAATATCCAGTGATTATTACAGCAGGGAGATTAAATAAACAAAAAGGACACTGGCATCTTATAAGAGCATTTAAAGAGGTTAAGAATAGTGTTAAAGAAGCCAAATTAGTGATATTAGGAGAAGGAGAGTTAAAGGGTTATCTTGAAAAATTGACTGACGAATTAAATTTAATATCCGATGTTAAATTTTTGGGATTTAAGAAAAATCCATATAAATATTTTTTAAATTCAAAAATTTTTGTTTTATCTTCATTTTATGAAGGTTTTCCAAATGTTTTGGCAGAGGCGATGGCATGTAATTTGCCGGTTATTGCTACTGATTGCCCATCAGGACCAAGGGAAATCTTAGCTCCAAATGAAGGTGTGAATATTGCAATTAGTTATGAAACAAATACATATAGATTTGGATTTTTAATTCCTATATGCGATGGTAAGATGTATAATGCTTCAGATCCTTTAACTGAAGAAGAATTGAAAATGGCGAATTCCATTATAACTTTGTTAAAAAACGATTCTATAAGGAAAGAATATTCTAAAAGGTCCAGAGAGCGAATACAAAGATTTAATGTAGATAATATAATTAGAGAATGGGAAAATTTATTATAAAAATTAAAATTACAAATAAACAAATTAGAGTTTTCTATTCAATAAAATAAATATAATTAGTATAGTTAAGAATTTAAATTGTTATAATACTACACAAATATGATAAAAGAGGTTTTTATAATGATAAGAGTGGATTTTTTAGGTTCACCAGGTGTGGGTAAGACCTCACTTTACAAAGAATTATTAAGAGATAAAAACAAGTGCTTTTCTTCTATTGACAGCATAAAAAGAGTACTAGCCCTCGATTATCTTACTAAAAAAAGTAATCTTAATTATAAAGAACAACTTGCCAAGTTTATACTTTTTTCCAACTACTTATTTAAACCATTGGAATTCAAAGCTTTAAATAAAGTAATACATAGGGCTAGTTACGATATATTGTTTGAAGATAAAACAATTATACAAGAATTTTTGAATACAGTTTTATTAGGTATAAATTTTGTAGAAAAGGATCCGCTTTTAAATTTAATGGGAATAGAATGGTTTTTTGATACATTAAAAATTGCAGTTTTGGTAGAAAAAAACAACTTAAATAAGATTGCGTTATTTGACGAATCGCTTTCTCAAAAAGTTTTTGGAGTTACATATTTGAAAAATGGGTATTACGAAAAACAAGTTGAGAAATATTTTTTATCTCTAATTCCCCCTAAAGTTTTAATACATTGTGACTTACACACAGAAGAAATATTTAATCGTATAAGAAAAAGAAAGAAAATTATTCCAGAACATAGGAATATAAGTGAACAGGAGCTAAAGGAAATAATAAAGATTCAGCGAAATGTTGCAAATGTGGGTAGTTTAATTTTAAAGGATAGGGGTGTAAAGGTTGTAACTCTCAATATGGAAGATAGTATCGATATAAATATAAATAAAATTCACGGGGCGATTAAAACATATTTTGGAGGAGAAAATTGTGCTGAATGCAAGTATTGTTAACTTAATAAATAAAATAGTAATTGACATTATTAAAGATAGCCATGCTATGACTCTAAGATTCTTACCAGAATTTTTGATACCTGGTGGAGATATAGATATTTTAGTAAGCTCGAAATCATATAAAAGTATTATAAAAAAAATTCCTGATATCTTACTGTCGAATAGCTGCTTGATTGTACAAATGAGTATTACCAATAATACATCGACAATTTATTTTATAATTAGGCATAATAATTTAAAAATGCCGTTAATATTAGATATTAGAACTGACATCATAAAACAAGGTTATTGGTTAGCTAACTTCGAATTTTTTAGAGCACATAAAATGTTATATTTAGATGAAAATAATTGTTACAATCTTTCACCAGAATCTGAAGCAGCTTTTTTAT
>JBBAEV010000060.1:0-4330 GCA_041655735.1 Bacilli bacterium
TAGTACAGATAATTTATCCTCTTCGAATTCCTTATAATTAAATGGATTTATATGTGCCACATCTATTATCGGTTCCTGATTTTCTTTTGCTAATACATCATTTAAAAATGCAATTAATAGTTTCTTGCTTGTTTTATCTTCCTTGCCAAATAAGGCCTTGAAAACAAAATCCAGCATAGGATTTAAAATTATCATGATCTTCCCCCAAACTTATTTTCTTGTTCTACTATTATTTTACCATGTTTTTAGGATTTTGAAACAAAAAAAAGAACTAATCCCAGCTGATCGATTCTTCTGAATTGGTAGTTAATAGTGACTATTGGAACTTGTCCCATTTTAGAAGCCGGACGTGGGAGGTAAAAAACCGGAACGCCGGATGTAGGACAACAGGTAAATGGTGGTCATTGGAACCTGTCCCTGATGACCATGCAATTATATTATGCAATAAATATAAAGGAAATTGAATATATATGTTGAATATTATATTTATAAGGAATATTTAATAAATAAATATTATGATATGAGTGCTCAAAACTATTTTTCAGCATAATTTTCATACAAATAGTCACCATATAGCATTAGCGATTCGTAATAATATTATATATAGATTGTGAATTACAACTTTTAACCTTTTAACGCCCTAATCATCATATTACAGATATAAAACAATAGATATTATATTCAAAAAAACACTAAATAAAGACTAAATTTTTAACTTTTAATATATCCTAATAACTATAAATTATTTGGAGGATTAAAATGCGTAATATTGTAAGAATATTAATTAAACATATTAAACAACTTCATATTAAACAATTTTTGATTATTATAATCATGTTAGGTTTAATAGGAAGCATTTTAAATTATTTTTCTGAATATGCCTTTTTTTATTTACATCAAATTAATCTACTTGCTATAATTGCTATTTCTTTATTTTCGGTTAAAAATTTTTTAAGCCAATTTTCAATATTAAACTCAAATTTTTCACTAAAACTAAAACCGTTAGGCCGGACGTTTAACAAGTATTATAAAAAAATAGATGAACCCTTTATAGGTTATTTTATATTATTTATTATGATAGTTTTTAAACTAGGAGTTTTTAAATTAGAATATGTTACGTTTAAAAATATAACATCAATGTATGGGTTAGGTCTTATGATGTTATCTATTGTTACCTCTATAACCGGTTATTCATATTATTTATTATTTTTAGCATTATTGCGTGAGCTTTCACAAATAGATTTAGAATTAAGCGGTTATACATCATGTATACCTACAAACACTGAATGGTTTGAAAAATTAATCAATATGGCAAAAGATCTGAATAATGCATTTGTTATACTTGGGCTTATGTTTACTTTTCAATATGCAGCATTAATACCGACCGGTAGCATTAGTTTTAAAAATAATTCGATACTAAATACCCCTAATAATAAAATTTTTGCATTAAGCTGGCTTGTCATATTTTTCTTTATTGTAATTGGTTTTCCCCTTATAACTTATAAACAAAATATATATTTTAAAAAAATTATAACCAATATTAAAAATAAACAAATTTTAGAATTAGATAAAATGATATATTGCACAATGAACACTATTAATATAAAAAAACCTTTAGATGATACAATTAAAGGAAAAATAGATTATATAGAGTATTGTATGAAATTGATAAAAGAAATAAAAGATCAGGATATTATATCTAGGAGTAAGGGCTTGTTTTTTGCCTGCCTTCCATCCGTTTTAACATTTTTAATTCATATATCAACACTTTTTATTAATATTACAGATTTAATAACCAAATTAATTGATAATTAATTTAATTGCTAATTTATAGATTAGCCGCCTGTTCTATCTATACAATAGACTATCATTTCTTTTACAAATTGTTGAAAATCACATTTCCATTCCTTAGAATATGGTGATAGCAAGTTTATATTATTAAATATATCCTGCTTAATAATTTCTAAATCAGCTAACACAATATCCCTTACATTATATTTTATATATAAATTATCCAAATATCTTTGTAAGTCAGAAGACAAACTAGTATAAATAATTTTATTTTTATCATCATAACTTGACATATTATAAATATAAGAAAAAATGATATTTTTCCTAGATTGAGTAATATCAATATTTACCCTTCCTTTATGCGTAATGTTTCTATTGTTTTTTGAAAAGGGTTCTAAATCGTTTAATATTTGGAACACATATCCACATTTATCTCCTATTTGTTTTAATAAATATTCATTTTTTTTATTGTTATCCTTACTTTTAAAATAGCCCATAAGAATACTATTTTTTATTATAGATACAGTCTCCAATGATATAATATCTTTTACTAGGTCAATATTTGAAAAATCAATATTATCCATAGTGATTTCTTTTATTCCACCCATTGTCATTTGACAAATTATATCACTAAATAAATGTATATTATTTTTTAACGTTGAAAAATCATCCTTTGATATATAATTTGTATTATCAATTATTTTTCGAGCAGCCAATCCAAGTAAGTACATACCAAATAAAATAGCCTCATTGCTACTGAATTCACAATGAAAAGATGGGAGGCCATTTCTTTTTGTATCATTATCTATATAATCATCAATTATGATGGATGCTTTATGAATAAGTTCAATGCTTACAGCAATATCCGTAATATTTGAAAAATCAATTCCTTTGTGAGGATTTTGATTAAAAGAATACCCCCATGCGGTCAACTTAGGACGCAATCGATTACCTACCCTCAGTTGGCTTGCATTTTTATGTACTAAACATATATCGTCCAAGGTTTTATACCAGCATTTATCAAATTCTGATGAAAAACTTAAATCTCCTTTACCCATAATTTTTTCAATAAAAAAATTATTTTTCATAATTACCCCCAAATAATTTATAGTTATTAGGAGGTATTAGATTAAATTTTTATATTATTTCTAGCATTGAACTTTAGTAAAACTTGTTTTTTTCGCTCGGTAGATACTTCAATATAAATTTGTGTTGTTGTTATACTTGAATGGCCTAATATTTCCTGAACTGCTCTCAAATCTGCCCCGTTGCTTAATAGCTGTGTAGCAAAGGTATGTCTTAGAAAATGCGGAGTTGCCCGTTTATCAATACCGGATAAATCTCTATATTTATAAAAAATATCTTCTATAGAAAATATAGACAGTTGATCTCCATATTTATTAACAAAAACAAAGGTGTTTAAAGGATTAAACACATACCTAATATCTAACCATTCTTTCAAAATATTCAAGACTTCAGTACTGGAAATAAACAAAATCCTTTCCTTCCTGCCCTTACCATGTATTAATATAGTTTGTTCCTTTAAATCTATATCTTCAAGTCTTATATTTACCAGTTCCCCAATTCTTAAACCTAAACAGTATAGCATTTCTATAATTGCCCTATTTCTTATACAAATATTTTTTCTAAACTCGGATTTGAGAGAATTTAAATCATTTAGGGTAGAAGTTAATAATTTTTCTATTTCTGATAAAGATAAAGTTTTAGGAAGAGAACGGTATGTTTTAAAAGATATATTAAGGTTTTCTATCGGTGAATGAGCAATAATCTTTTTAAAAACAAGATATTTAAAAAAGGCTTTTATAGCCACATAATGTCTTTTAATAGAAGAATCCTTTAGGCCCCTAACATCTTGCAGCCATTTTATATATGTATTAATTTCAATATTATCTATATTGTCGTATCCATTTTTATCTATCCATGCTATTAAACTATTTATATCATAATAATATGCTTTAATGGTTTTATTAGATAAATTACGTTCGGTTTCTAATGACAGAATATAATTATTTAAATATACCGTTATATTTTTCATGTATATTTCCCCCATTTTTTATTCATTTGCTTTATTATTTATAGCATCTTTTTTTGTTACTGCATATATGGAACAAAATTATACATATTATTATACTATTTTTAAAGATATAATTATTAACCAAAATTGAATGGGGATGTAATAAGCCTCATGTTACAGATAAGAGATAATATTAACAAAGATACCCCCCCGTCTGTGCCTTCATACGGCAAATAAATTCACAACCATTAGGGAAATGTTATGGCCCCTTTGTCATCCCCTAGTTTTTATTAATAAAATATTGTTTAATCTCAGAAAATTTCTCTTCATCTGTACATAACTGTAACACAGACGTTTAATTATTTCAGAAATGGATTCGTTGGTTTCTTTTATTAATAAATGTACATAATTGCCCATTAAACAATAGCCATAATGTTTTCTGCAAGTACTTTTCCATAAAAAAAGGAGGCGCGGACAAAAACCTGGACTTAAAATAGGTTAGGA
>JBBAEV010000061.1:0-4252 GCA_041655735.1 Bacilli bacterium
TATGTTTACCCTTGATATGGCGACAACCTGCGTTACGCGGGGAAAAGTAGAAGTCTATAACCGAGAAAATTCCCCCTTGCCGCCAGGGTGGGCCGTCGATACCAAAGGTCAAGGTACTACTGATGCGGCTCAATTATTAGAAGATATGCTCTACCAACGAGGTGGTGGGATGGTGCCTCTCGGTGGTGAGGGCGAGTTGCTTGGTGGACACAAAGGGTATGGTTTAGCAGTCCTCGTCGATATCCTCACTGCAGTAACGAGTGGTGGTGATTTTGGTAAATCTGTGATGGATAGTGCGGCAACAAGCGCTCGGGTCTGCCACTTCTTCGGAGCCCTCAAAATAGAGTTGTTTAGAGATCCTGAAGAGTTTAAAAACGATATGGGACAACTCTTAGATGAGTTAGAACAGACAGAACCTGCTGCAGGCTGTAACCGCGTCTACTATGCCGGACTCAAAGAACATGAATCTGAACAAGAGTCTCATATGTTAGGGGTCCCCCTTTCCACTAAAGTAGCTGAGCAACTTCGTGCTATTAGTAAAGAATTACAAATGACCCCTTTGTTTTAACCATTTTAGTTAAGAAATACCAGCTCTCTTTAGGAGCTGACTAAGCCTCTAAGCTGGGCCTATGGTTGGACTATCCGCTTTGGCAATAAGCGAATAAGAAACATCGGTTACCCTGGTTTTTATGGTATCCATCTTTACAGAAAAACAAACATTCCCATTGTGAACTTTTCCACTTTACGTTTCTTCTTTGCCTGATACTTCCTTGCCGATAGGCAAAGAGTTCATTATATTAACTGATATATAATGGAGAGCTGATAAGTTTCAGGAGGTGCTTATGCAGATTACGAGACAAATAGCTTCGAACGTTTTCTGGGTGGGTGGTAACGATAACCGGATTGAGCGTTTTGAGAATATGTTTCCACTCCCCCATGGCGTTGCCTATAATGCTTATATAATTTTAGACGAAAAAACTGTCCTTTTAGATACCGTTGACCAAGCAATTCGCGAACAATTTCTTGAAAATGTTGCCCATGTTCTCAATGGACGGCCGTTAGATTATCTAGTTATTAACCATATGGAACCCGACCATTGTGGCAATATAGAGGCTATCGTAAAGATGTATCCGCAGGTTACAATAATCGGCAATAAAAAGACCTTTGAATTTTTTAATCAATACTACACCTTGGATATCTCTAAACAAACTTTTGTGGTAAAAGAGGGTGACACTCTTTCCCTCGGTCAACATACTTTGAAATTTCATATGGCTCCGATGGTGCACTGGCCAGAAGTGATGTTCACTCTCGAAGTTACAAAAGGGATCTTATTTAGTGCTGATGTCTTTGGTTCTTTTGGGATCCATCCAGGCACTTTATTTGCCGATGAAGTGGACTATGATCGGGTGTTCTTTGATGAAACTCGGCGCTATTATGCTAATATTGTCGGTCGCTATGGTACCCAAGTAAAAAATGTTTTGTCGCGCTTACCGCTGGATTCAGTTAAGTTCCTTTGTCCTTTGCATGGGCCCATTTGGCGTAAGGATATTGATTATATTGTAAAAAAGCACCTCCTTTGGAGTTCTTACGAAGCAGAGAAACAGGGGGTGGTGTTAGTTTATGCATCAATGTATGGCAATACTGAAAATGCTGTATTTGCTTTAGCTAATAAATTAGGTCAACGGGGAGTGACCGATATGCGCATCTATGATGTTTCAAAGACTCACACCTCCTATATTATTGCCGATTTGTGGAAGTACAGTCATTTTGTAATAGCTTCACCAACATATAATATGCACTTGTACTTTCCTATTGAATCTCTGCTGAAGGAATTAGCTGTTTTGAACTTTCAAAACCGATCAGCAGTTGTACTTGGAAATCATACTTGGTCTTCAGCAGCAATCAAATTAATGACTGGTTTGCTAGGGACCATGAAAGATATACGCCTGATAGGCGAACCGTTGGATATCCAATCCTCTTTAAAAGCAGAACAAGAGGGGATGTTGGATGAATTAGCTGATGCAATTTCACATTCATTAAGAGTCTGAATTGTGTTAAATGTTCTGTATACGTGAGGTATGTTATGTTTACGCAATATTCATTGCCATATGATTTTGGTTCAATGGAACCCCATATTGATGAGCTGACGATGGTGACCCATTATACTAAACACCACGCCGGTTACACTAAAAATCTTAATACTGCCATGGCGCAGTTACCCCAATTTGCTAATGCCAGCATCGAGGATATTTTAGGAAAGTTGCCTACAATTAAGGATGCAACTTTGCAGACCACTGTTCGCAACAATGGTGGTGGTTTTTGGAACCACAACTTGTATTTCTCTATTTTATCGCCCAAACCTGCTTCTAAGCCAACAGGCGCTCTTCTAAAAGAGATTGAGGCGAATTATAACTCTCTAGATGACTTGAAAGCCAAGGTCTCGGCATTGGGTAGCTCGCAATTTGGCTCGGGTTGGGCCTGGATATCTGTCGATAAACAGGGCAAACTAGTTCTTTCTTCAACCCCAAACCAAGATAACCCCATCATGGAAGGCAAGAGTTTAACACCAATCTTAGGCATTGATGTCTGGGAGCACGCCTACTATTTGAAGTATAAAAACTTGCGGGGTGACTATATCAAAGCATTATGGAACGTCATAGATTGGGCACAAGTGTCTAAGTTGTATGACAAAGCACGCTAAAAACAATTGAATTACCAGCACCCTCCAATCGGGAGGGTGCGCTGTTTTAGCTTTATAACCATTTCTTCCGCTTAAAGAAGATAATCATGATTGTTGCTACCACCACTAAAAATCCCCAGAAAAAGTAGTATCCGTACCGTAATTGGAATTCAGGTACATGGGCAAAGTTAGTCCCATAAATTCCAGCCAACAAGGAAAGGGGGATGAAGATAGCTGAGAATACGGTTAAGAATTTTATTATTTCATTGAGTCGGTTACCGCTGGTGGCGCTATAACTGTCGAGTTGATCTTTAAGCATTTCACGATAAGTTTCCATGGCCTCGTCTGCCTGTGTAGCTAAATCATTCAGATCTCGCAGGAATATGAAAGTAGAGGGGGAAATGATATCTGATTCCAAGCGGCTAAAATCGCGGATTGCATCACGTGCAGGACGAATGGAAGCACGCAAGAAATGGAGTTCTCGTCGATATTCGTTGATTAAAGAGATGATTTCTGCTCCGGGATTATCGAGGAGCATGGGCTCGATAGATTCAATTTGTTCTCCAAGTCGTTCAATCAAGATGAGGTAGTTATCAAAAATTGTATCAAGGAGTGCGTAGGCCAGATAGTCAGAACCAGAACGTCGACTTCTTCCCTTCATCGCCCTCAGCCGTTCTCTAACTGGATCGAAGACATCACCAGGGCGTTCTTGAAAGGTGATGACATAATTTTCACCCATAATAATTGCTAATTGTTCACTATGAATTTTTTCATCAGAGGTTTCTAAGCGCATCATTTTAACTATGATGCTGATGTATTGATCAAACTCTTCGACCTTAGGACGTTGTCCGGTGTTGATAATATCTTCGAGTGTCAGAGAATGAATTCTAAATTCAGCTCCCACAGCTGCAATTGTTTCAGTATCGTGTAAGCCAGTTATATCTAACCAGGTAATACATTCTTCTTTGCGGTTCTTAAGCACCTCTGCCAGAGTATCCCCAGCAGTTTCCTCAATAAAGCTCTCATCATATTGGATCATGCGGATTTTCACAGAATCGACTTTTTGGCGCCCTATAAAAATCAATTCACCCGGAGATTTCCCTTGAACAGCACTTCGGTTTTTAAAAAATCGAGCCATATGCTCCTCCTTGTTATATCGTAACTGGTTCAGATCAAGGAGGCAATGTTAAGCGGGCAATTTTTAGTAAAATTTAGGGGAGTAAGAAATCATTAGGGGCATGAACTGGAGAACCGTCCCAGCATTAATTGTTCATACTAGATGCAGGCGGCATTGCCGCCTGATCTCTTAACGGACCGTAAATGTTACTGATGAAGTCCAGGTCTCTCCACTCTCATCTGTTATGGAAATGGTAAGGGGAATGGGTGTCCCACTAGGCGCTTCAGTGATGATAAAGTTAAAAGTATTAACCTCACCACTAATGGAGGTCTGAGATCTTGTTGCATAACGGTTATTGTTAGTCCTATACAGGCCTGCTGGAATATCGTTTAGTTTTAGCCTATCGCGGAGGATAGTCACATAGGGACTAGAAGAAGAGAGGGTTGCAGTTAAGC
>JBBAEV010000062.1:0-4203 GCA_041655735.1 Bacilli bacterium
ACTAAAATTATAAATCTTTTATTTGTAAAACATGAAAATTTAAAATCGTAGAAATATATTATTTGTATTTTATAACAACTACACTATAATGTAAGGTCCTCCTATGTTATTATTTTATTATTGATTTCGTATAACATTATATCCTTATACACTTTGCAATACTGTATCTTTGAATTTCTTATATTACATTTTCCATTCAATTTAACATCTTCATATTCAAATTTATAAATATTACAAGTTTATAATCTGTATTGTTATTTCTACATTATAATCATTTTTACACATTTTCTTATATATATTTTACATCCACATCTAAAACATACTCTATAGACATCAATTCAGCTTTTGTATATAGTGATAGCTCATCACAAATAATATTAAAATCATAACTTGGAGTAACTATTATTAAATCATCAGCTTTAATATGACTAATACTGGGTAATTGAAAATTTCGATATCCAAATAGCGTTTCTTGTTCCTCATTTGAAATTAAACCTTTTAGAATGATTTTTTGTTTTTCTAATATCTTAATAAAATTTTCTGTTATGTGACCTACCCCATAAATATATATATCTCTATATTTACTGCTTATTTTCTTTAAATTAACATGGTTTTCTCTTAACATTTTCACTAATATAGTATAATTTTTTTTATATTTCAATGCCTCCATTTTATACATTTTATTAATCCATGAGCCATTAAAATGATGGATAGAATAGTTTTTTGAGTTAACATAGTTTGTACATAACATATAATCAGGATATATAACTAATCCATTCTGTAGTCTTTGTTTTTTGTTGTTTAATTCTAAATGATATTCATTTTTTGTTATTTCAGTGATTATTTTTGGATTAGGTAACATATCAAATGAACCATCTTCTTTAATAAACTTTCTACCACTGTAATATAATAGTAACTTCTCTATCCATGGATGCTCCTTTTCAGCTCCCATGATTGCAGTAGGGATATTATCTTTAGTTTCAAAACTTGAAAAAGCCCTATCCTTAAGAAAAATATCAATATTTTTTCGTATCTCTAAATCTGTATCCACATATATACCTCCATAATTATAAAGGATATATAGACGTGCATAATCTGAAACAAAGGCATATTTCTTCATTTCATAAGCCTCTCTGACAAAATCATTCATATTTATGTCAAAACTTTCCTCATTCCATTCAATAATTTCATAATCAGGACAATACTTTTTCCAGCTATTGATACATTTATTTATTAACTGATCCTTTTCACCTTTCCCAAACCAACAATAATGAATAATCTTTGGTATCATCATATTCACTCCCAATACATTTTTATCTGATTTCAAAAACACAAACTTATACTATTCTGTTTTATATCTACAATATTTTTGTCTAATGGCTAGCCGATACAACCCCAAATAACAATAAACAGCGAAAATTCTTGCTCTGTTTTCTGCTTCGATTTTAATACCAAATTTCTTTCTGAATGCCCTCATCGGTTTACCAACTGCAAGATTTAAAATGTTGCTTTTAATATACTTAATTTCTAGTGCTTCTGATAATTCTTTCGCAGCTATGTCTAAAGCTGTCAATGAGGAATACTTCAAATAAATACCTTTACTCAAAAGATTATATAGCATAACTGGTATTACAGCTTTTAGTTCTTCAAATAAGCCATGTTTTTTCGTATATGTGATATATTTGCTAATTAATAAACCATATCTTACTATTATATTTGGCTTAACATTATTCATAATTGAATTTTCATGTTGAACATAATTATAAAGCGACTGCTCCAAAGATGATATCTTATTTACATGACAGATGTAATATAAATTGAATAATAGGTCCTCTGAAAATATATCCTCATTCTTATCAAATCTGATTTGATGTTCAGTTATAATCATATTTTTATATAATTTATTCGTTACCTCGTGACCATGCAAGTAATTAAAGTAATAATTATAAAAGTAATTATCTATTCCTATTTCGTTTATTTCAATAATATTATCCTCAATTTTCAGGCTCTTTTTTTCCGTTTTGTTTTCATATACCTTACCATAATTACAAACCGATAAATCTGAATTATATTCTACAATACTATTATACATTTTTTCTATCATATCTTTTTCTATCCAATCATCTGAATCAACAAAAGAAATATAATCTCCAGTAGCAATTTCTAATCCTGCATTTCTTGCAGACCACAGACCCCCATTTTCTTTATTTATAACTTTTATTCTTGAATCCTTTTTTTTATAATATTCAATATATTTACCACTGTTATCATAAGAACCATCATTGACTAATATTATTTGTAAATTTTTGTAGGTTTGATTGATTATTGAATTTATACACTTATCCAAAAACTTTTCCGAATTATATATTGGTACTATAACGCTTACTGTCGACATATGCTCCCCCCTTGTCTGAATGATAATTATGCAAAGTATACACTTCCCTTACTTTAGTTTTTTACTAAACTAAATTCCAAACTAAAAACATTTTATCTCTATTGTAATCTCGTTTATTAAAATATAGTATTTCTATGGTTTATAATCTATTATTGTTCATCCAGCCTAGATTTAATATGATTGAATAGAAAATTATTTAATTATGTTTTTATTTCATGGAAACATAATTCTAATTATACTGCTGAATTAATTCTTCAATTCTTTTGGTCACACATAAAAAATTAATCTACTATTAAAGTCTATTTTACAGATAAATAACATAATCCCTTAAATGTTCTAAACCCAGTTTTTCTAATTCACCTATTATAGATTCTCTTCCCGGCATAGAAGTTACAATAACTTTTGATTTCTCGGTTAACATATCCTTACTATATATTTCTCTCCCATAAATCTTTTCACCTTGCTTATTTATATCGCTGTCTATAAATCCGAAAACCTCTAACCCTCTATTATCCAAAATCTTTATTACATTTTGTCCAAAATCTCCAGCACCCCATAAAAAAACATCGTTGTTACCAAATAATTGATCTATATATTTTCTTTTGATTTCGTAAACGTTTTCATATAATAATATCTTGTTTTTCGCTGTCAAAGAGGTGTTTGTTACTCTAACCTTCGTTAGCTTTTCTTTTACTGTTCCCATTTTGTAACCTAATTCATTCAATTTGAAAAAAAGTTCATAGTCTTCTGCTATTCTATAACTCCTATACCCAAATTTCTTTAAAATGTTCGCTCGAATCATCATAGATGAATGGGGTATACATATATGCCATAGTAGTGTTTTACTTATTTCTTCTGGTGAGGTACAACGGTTTTTATTTAATTCTAAGTGTTTTTTTATCCCTAAATATCTATCTGTTTTTTCAACTTCTTCATCACCAAAATACTCTACGAAAGTTTTAACTAAAGTTATATTAGGATTTTCATCTAAGTATTTTTTTTGTAAATAAAGTCTATCAGGATGATAAATATCATCTGCATCTGCTCTTGCTATATATTTGCCATTAGCCTTTACTACAGAATGATTTGAGGCATAACCAACACCCCTATTTTCTTCTAGATTATAAAGTTTTATTCTTCCATCATTGTAACTTTCAATTATAGCTCTTGTTTTATCAGTAGAACCATCATTTACAATTACAAATTCAAAATCCGTAAAACTTTGGTTTAATATGCTGTCAATCGTTTCCTTAATATATTTTTCACCATTATAAACTGGCATAACTACACTAATCTCTGGCATATTACTCCTCCTTCTTATAAGTTTTGTTGGGCATTTTGTAGTTTCCAGCATCTAAAAAGCTGGTGTTCTTCTTAATCTTTCTCCAATCACCATAGTGTAAATCTAAATACTTTTCATAATCTAATGGAATAGATAGTTTCTTCCCATAGTAGTCTATATAATCATTACTCTGATAATGATAATCCTCTGAGTAAGATAATTCTTGTATAGCTTGTCCATTTTCAAAAATAAAACTTTCTATGCTTAATGGAAATATCTTATAATCATTATCCTTTTCATCAAATGATATTAAAATCTTGGTAGGAATATCTCCCTCTTTATAGTATAATGTTGTTTTCCAATTTAATATATCTGATTTTGGTAGGTTATCTACATTATCTTTTACAATATCAATAACTTGTCTCATATGTTTTTCTTCTACACTTAAATCAATATCATCATCCCAAGGAATTAAATCTCCATCTCTTACTATTCCAAGAAGTGTTCCATGATCAACAAAATATGG
>JBBAEV010000063.1:0-4136 GCA_041655735.1 Bacilli bacterium
CATCTATTTTTTCGATATATATTTCAGTTCCTTCTTCAACATAATGTTGTTTACCACCAGTTTCAATAATTGCTTTCATGAATATTCCTCCTTTAATCTCAGACTCGCCCTTAAGGTGCATTATATGACTTTAAACCCGATTGGTGCGGTTGTAGCTAAAGGCTACAAATCATTAATAATACTAGCATAAACTCCATATTTAGTCAATTAAATATAGTGTTTATTGTGTTATTTATATAGTTCTTTAATTAATTTAATTATTTCTTTTGGATATGAGCTTGCTATCTCGTGATCTCCATCAGGTATAATCTTTACTCTGTCTTTGTATTCTTTTGATATTTCATTCAATAATTTTTTAGGATTAACAGCGGTATCTTTTAATCCATAGATAAATCCTATCTCTTTTGAATCTATTAATTTTAATTTGTCAGTTAAATCTTCTCTAACTATAATTTGATATGTATTCCTTAGAAATTTTGTTCCATGTTTCATAAAATCATTTTTTATTATATTTATAAGATAAAAATTTCTTATTTGTTTTCTTAATTTTTCTAACAATTTAGGTGTTTTTATAAAAGAATTGTTTTTCTTATGAAATCTATTAATAGCTGGGGAAACTAAAATGAGCTTCTCCTTGTTTTTATATTTTAGTTTGTAACTAACAGCAACTGCACCACCGAAAGAATAGCCTAATATATAATCGAATTTCTTACTTTTATTTTTTATATATTCATCTATATAATCAGCATAATTATCTAATGTCCAATATTTTTCTCTTGGTTCTTTTTGCCCTCCAAAGCCAGGTAATTTTATAATATCGATATCAAATATTCTTTTTAGTTGATTAATAAATTCATCTCTGTCTTCCCATACATTCTTTTTATCAAATTTATTATAATGTTCATATCCCCAACCATGAATTAATAAGAGCTTCTCCTTATTCATTTTATTACCTTATTTAAATTTCTTTGTCTTGAGGCCTCATAAAACATTATAGAAGCTGCACAACTAACATTAAATGAAGATGTTGATGAATCTTTGGCCATTGGTATTGTAGCTAATATATTATTACTTTCAACCAGGTGATTATTAAGCCCATCAGTTTCATTACCAATTAAAAATAAAATTGGCCCTCTCATATCAATTTCATATATATTTCTCTCATTGTGAGAAGTAGTTCCAATAATCTTTAGACTTGGATATTTTTTCTTTAAATTGGATAAAAAATTATCAATCTCATTATTTTCATTTAATTTTATAAATGGGACTTTAAATAAAGAGCCCATTGATGAAGAAATAACATCAGGATCATATGTATCTACAGAATGGCCTGTTATAATTAATAGTTCAACACCCAATGCATCACAAGAACGAATTATTGTTCCTAAATTAGCTTTCTTTGATGGTCTATCAAATAAAACTATTATGGGATTTGATGAAAGCGAAATGTTATTTATATCGTTATGATTTATACTAATTATTGCGATTAATTCTGAAGTATTACCTTTGTCACTAATATCTATCATAAGATTATTAGTTAATTCATAATTTATTTTTGTTTTTATATTTTTAATAACATCTTTTGCCCAATTTGATAATGGTTTTTCATATGAATAAATAAAAGAAACGATATCCCAATTGTTTTTTATTGCTTCATTTACATTTCTTACTCCCTCAACAAAAAATTCATTGTATTTATGTCTTTTGTTTCTATTTATTTTTAAAGCTTCTAGTTTTTGAAATATTGCATTTTTAGTTGATATTTTTTCTATTTTCATATTACCATCTCCATAACTGACATAATTATAGCAAAAATCACGGTAAAGATAAATAACTTATGCGATATCATAATTTTTAAATATACCATTTAACACATCTTTTTCTGTAATATATTTATTGTTTATGTAAAATATATGTTTTTTGTCTCTTTTCATTTTCTTAATATTATTGTTTTTAATAACCTTTGTTTTATAAAATTTAATATTATATAAATATCTTTCTAATAGGAATTTTTTAAATATATATTTTATATATTTAATTTCTTTTATGTTTTTTATTATTAAATATATAAAAATAATAGATATATTATAGTTTAGAAAATATGTGTAGTTAGATAATAAGATAAAAATAGCAACAAAGGATATGATTATTTTTAATTTATTTACTACATTAAAAGAAAATATCTTATATAGTAATAAAGATATTAGTTTAGATCCGTCTAGTGGATGAATAGGAAGCAGATTAAAAATAAATATGATAATACAGTATTTTTTAAATATATTAAAGTTATATATGGTTATTAAATTATTATTATACAAAACATACATAGTTAAAAAATATATTATTTGAGTTATATATCCACCTATTAATATTATAAACTCTTCTAGTATTGGTTTATTTAATGACTGAGAAAAACTAATACAACCACCAAAAGGATATATATCTATTTTTAATATATGCCATTTAAAAACATATGCAAAAAAAAGATGTCCTATTTCATGAATAAATATAATTGAGGATAATATAATAAACTCTTTAAATAAACCTGATATTGATATCAAAAACGCAACAAAAAGATAAAGAGGATGAATATATATTTTACTTAATATAGTCTTTATAATCTAGAAACTTCCCGTCTTTTTGATATAAAAGATATAATTTATTATTTGTTGTTTCTCCTAATAACATTCCTTTTTCAACATAATCATATATTTTTATATTTAAACTTGCAACATTACTGTACCACATATCAATACCATTTATTTGTTGGATTATTACTAAATCTTTATAATCATTTTTTTCTCCTATAAAAACAACTACTCCACTTTCTTGAATAGGGACTAAGTATTTATCTTCTACTTCTAATACCACACCATCCTTATATTTATTAATATTTTTATAAGTTAACTCATCTTTAAATACAGATTCAGTATCTAAATTATCAAAAGGGATAATACTTCCTAAATATTTTTTTAATGTTTTATTTACTGAACCAAAAGAGATATTATCATCATATACCGTTTTATATAATAACATTTTATTATGCGGAGATGTTTTAGTAAAGATAGCTGCACCTAATAAAATAATAATAGTTATTAGTGTTTTTGAGAGTAATTTATGAAGAAAAGATTTTGATATATTTGGTTTGTTTTTTTCTTTTATTTTTTTTAATATAAATTCTGTTTTACTCATGTTATCACCCACTAATTTTTATGAATTAAAAAGATTGATTAGAACTTAATCAATCTTTTTAATTTTAAATTTTCTACTTATAATATTTAATATAAGAAAAGTAATTATTGTATATATTATATTAATTATTAGTGAATGACTTATAATATAACCTAAATCCTTTATATTATAATTATTATAGTTAATAATATTTAAAACAATAAAATTAAGTAAATGATATAGCGATATAGTAATAACCGAAGTAATTGTAATACTTATTATATTAACAGGAATTACCAAATATATTAATTTTATTGAAATACCAATTAAAAAGAATAAAGTCATATTTAAAAATAATGTATTAGTATATGTAATATCATATAATAAACCAAATGCAAGCAACAATTTTAAATAGCTTTTGTCATCATTATTAAAATAAGGATATATTAGACTTAATATAACAATAGAAAACATAGGAAATAATATGGCAGTATTATTGTAATAAGGCATTATAAATCCACTTATTAAACCATCTAATATAAAAGATATTAAGAAAGCAATTATACTAATTTTCATTATTATCTTTCCTTTTTAATATAGTTACAATTTTTAAATCATTAAAATCATTACTTGGAGTAATTAATATCTTTTTTGATAAATCATATTGATCATTAACTATTTCTTTTACTTTGCCTATTAATATCCCCCTTGGAAATATATCTCCTAAGCCACTGGTATAGATGGCAGAATCAACTAAAATCTCATTATCAGAATATAATCCTTCAATTATTATTAAATTATTTTCTTTATCATAATTAGATATTAATCCATATGATGTTTTATCATTAGAATTAATAATAATGCTTATTTTATCGGTGGGATTAGGTGTAGATATTAATTTTATATCACTAGAAAAGGAGGTCACTTTTTCTATTTTACCAATTAATCCTTTACTAGTAATAACA
>JBBAEV010000064.1:0-4109 GCA_041655735.1 Bacilli bacterium
TCAGTATTACCCCTCTCTGGTCCTGGGACCTTGATAACGATACTGATAAAGGGACCCTAGAGACTAATTTATCAACAAAGTTATTCTTTGATGCCCGCCCATCTGCAGATATTAGAGTATTTGGTAAAGCAGTAATCTCTTATCCCTTTCATGAGATAGAAGATGACCCAGGGCCACCCTTAGTTAACGAGCAGCGTACTTTTAGTGATATCCTCAGTATTAAAGAACTCTTCAGTGATTTCTCTATTCATGACCGTCTCTTTTTACGCGTTGGTAAACAAACCTTAAACTGGGGTGTGGGGTATTTCTTCAGCCCTGCTGATTTACTCAATCTTTCAGAAATAGACCCTTCTAATCCCGATAAGGAACTCGAAGGGCCGTTATCTGTGAAGATGAACATGCCCCTTGGTATTGATAACCTCTATGGATATGTCATTGTTCCCGAAGATGCTAAAGATATTACAGATGCGGCAGTAGCTGTGAAATATGAGAAGGTGATTGGAAAGTCAGAACTAGGATTTGGCGCCTATTACCGTAATGGACAAGCCCCAGCTGCTATGGTGACCCTCTCTTCCGGTATTGGTGATGTTTCTCTCTTTGGCGAAGGGATGCTCAGTTATGGTTCAGATAAGAAGTATCTAAAGAATGATTATTTAACCTATTACGAAAACCCAGATGATCGTTTCTACTTCTCTGCTACTGCAGGGGCCAACTTTACCTGGAACGATAAGGAGAGTGATCGTAGTGTCACTTTTGCAGCACAGTACTACTACAATGGTGAAGGAACCAATCTGAACACGGTTATCCTCATGCCTTTCCAGAACAATGGCTACCATTATGGTGCAACTTCGGTCTCATTTATGCTGACTAAAAAAGTCTCTGTTGGTTTATTCTGGTATGGGAACATGGAAGATCTCTCAGGATTAGTAAAGCCTTCAATAACGTGGAAGCCTGTAGATGCAGTAAGTATGACTCTTGGCCTTAATGGTACCTATGGAGATATCGGCGATGAATTTACCTTAGCAGGTCGCATGCTTGGTGTCAGCCTTGGCTTTACTTTGGGAGGGGCTAATTTCTAAGATAACAGTTACCGAGTACGTATTATGTATTATTAGCAGCTAATATACACGCTCCATCCAGTGCTGAGCCAGTATCGGTAACCACGGTAATCTGTGGGATTTGGTGTTCTAGTCTGGAAAGAACCATGGGACGAATCAAAGGATCGTTTTCCAACACACCTCCCGAAAGAACTAGGTCAGGTTCAATCAAAGGTAAGCGCTTATACAAGCTACGAAGTAAAGCCACTAATTCGTCGACAGCTTTGGTAATGATATCGAGTGCAAGAGGATCTTTGCGTAGAGCAAATTCAGTGACAATGGGAGCAGATCGGGCAACCTTTGGTTTTTCATACTTGTGGTGGAATAATTCTACGAATCCATCTAATTCAGTTAATTCAAAATATTGTAACAAAGATGCTTCCATAGAGGTCTCTAAATCGCGTCCTTCATGACTACGAATAGTACGCCTAACAGCCTGATCAGCAATCCACCAAGCTGACCCTTCATCTCCTAACATATAACCGTGGCCACCAGCACGTACTTTTTCTCCATCCCGAGAACGTCCTAAAGCAAAGGAACCTGTACCAGCTATCAGGCAATATCCCTCTAACTTTTTAACACCACCGACAAGCAGAATCTCTCCGTCATTGCATAACTGCATGTTGGTATGGGGTAGCAGACGGGAAAAAACTTCCTTGAAAAACAACTGCTCGTTTTTCCGACCCAAGCCAGCTGAACCCATGCACCCAGAGACCAGTTGAAGGGGATCTAAACCAAGCTTCGAACATCCCTGTTGCAATAAGGCGCTTAGATTCTCAGCAGCGGCTTCACGTCCAACACTGAATATGTTGGTGCTTTTGCCATGTACCGTTATGAGGGGCTCTAGAGGAGTAGCTCTCTCTATTATCCGTAACCGAGAAACACTACCTCCCCCATCAATACCAAAACACAACTCTCTACTCACACCAACTCCCCCATCTCCTTTAACCATGCACTACAACTATACAACATTCTGGGTAAGTGGAAGAATCCTTTCCATTTTCCACCTTTGAGTGATGAAGCAACCTCTCCTTGACGAGAAAGATATCCGTACCACTCTCCGTGCTGAGAATCAGGAAAATGTTGCCAAGTCCACTGGTCCACTTTTAAAAACCATTCTTTGTGTTTTTTGCTTCCGGTGAGTTTCCAAGCTAAAAGTAGTGCGCACAAAGCTTCTGCATGAACCCACCAAAGCTTCATGTCGGATTCAAACTTATCGAGGGGGCGATTATGATAATCACGATAGTAAAATATACCACCATAGGTAGTATCCCAGCCTCTTTCGATAGACCACAACATAATCTCGGCCAACTCTTCTATCAGGGCTTTGTCCTGCCGTTTCTCAGCAATTACCATCAGGAACCATAAGGTTTCTAAGGCATGGCCAGGATTTAAAAGGCGTCCCTCCATAATATCGAATTGGTGACTACCATCTGCACAGACTCGTTCAAACACACATTTAAGCTTTTTATCGACATGTCGGTTCATAAACACATCTATACTTTCATCTATTCTATTCTCTATTAACGCATCATCAATGATACCTTCGAGTTCAATTGCCATCATGGCTTGAATCATAGGCATCGACATTGCCTGCAGATTTCGTGAATCTGGAACTTGTTTATTCCAGATTCCTTTTGGATTAGCCGTTCTCTCTTGAATTCTTTGGTATATTCTTAGTACTTCTTGACGATAGTAATCACGCTCAAGTTTACTATCCGCGATACGTGAATATGCAGCCAACGCAATACACATAAAGCAATCACTAAAGATATTATAGGGTTGAACCAAGGGCGTACCACTTCGGTTGAGGGCAAAGTAAAAATCTCCCGAAGCTGCCTTCCCATAGGAAAGCATAAAATCGAGCCCCAATTTAGCCGCTTGTTGCCAAGCCTCGTTTACTCCATATAGGGAACAAAGTTTGCTGAACATGAAGATTTGACGACCTTGCATCCAAGCAAATTTATCGGTATCAAACACAGTTCCATCAAAGTCAAGACAAGTCAGGTACCCTCCATATTCGGTATCGAGAGAGTGCTTTTGCCAGAATGGAATAACATCATTTATTAAAGCATTGTGATATTTATAATAGAGTTTTTGAATCAGTTCCTTTTCTTCCACTTTTTTCGCTCCTACTTTATAGCACCAGCGATCATTCCTCTAATGAAGTATTTAGACATGAACAAATACATCACCACCATTGGGACGATGGCTATCGAGAGACCCGTAAATAGTAATCCCCAATTGGTACTATTTTGTCCGAAAAAGGAACTCAACCCCACCGGTAATGTTTTAAATTTTTCACTTTGTAGAAAAACTAAGGGAAAGAAAAAATCGTTCCAGATGGGCACAGCGTTGTAAATAGTAACCAGAGCTATTGAGGAGGCACATAATGGCATGAATATCTGTGCATAAATCCTAAAATCGCTACATCCATCTATCCTAGCTGCATACTCGATATCCTTAGGTATCATCTTCATGAAACCGGCAAGAATAAAAACCGTTGAAGGAATACCCATAGCAATAAAAATAAAGATGCAGGAGAGACGTGTATTTACCAGAGCCAGCTTCTTAATAATCAAAAATAGTGGAATAATAGCTGCTTTAAGAGGCAACATAATGCCACTAAGGAAAAGCATATAGACCAATGTATTTGCTTTGAAGGAGTAACGGCTAATACCAAAAGATGCCATTGAACCAAAGATAACTACAAAGACCATCGCACTCACTGTAATAATAATGCTGTTGATAAAATAATTAGCAAAACCTTTGTCTACCCATAGAGTCTTATAATTGGCAAAACTAACGGTTTCGGGCAACGAAAATGGATGTTGTAAAATTTGCCGAGTTGTCTTAAAAGAAGATACAACCATGTTGAACAAGGGATACAAAATTAAGATAACATAGATAAGCATTACTACCAGACAAATCAAGAGAATTATCTTTTTCAAAGTACTAGCGTTACGAAGTTGAAAATCTGTGATCATAGCTCCACCTCCTTACTTCTGGTGA
>JBBAEV010000065.1:0-4081 GCA_041655735.1 Bacilli bacterium
TCCGCCAATCTTTGGTGTCTATGATAAGACATTCATTCCACAAGAATTATCACTGAACATTAAGCAAGAAGAAATTCCTCAAAAATTAAACGAACGCTTATGGTTAATTAGAAGTTACCCTACTCTTCTCGAACATATAATTGAAAATATTGGTGGTGAATCCCTATTTTCCGCATCATTAAAGTATGGAGAAATTCAAATCCCAGAAGGTAGCGGATTTGTTTATTCTGATCAATTTGGTATGAAAAAAGATTAAAAGGAGGTCTTAATTGGAAAAAGTGCTATTAGATTTCTTCATTGATAAAAAAGTGGGTATTGGTTTCCCAAGATCAATCGAGAATTGGGTGCAAAATGCAGCCAATCGAGCAAGACAGCTACTTCTGGCAACCCATAACGGAAAATACTCCCATTCAAGCGCTAAGAAAGAAGTTAGCTGTATCGTACTACACAAAGAGAACATTAAGGATGGATACCTGCGAACGGGAAATTGTAGTACTTCGAATTTGTCTACAGTAGGAGGTTTAGATTGTCTTGGTAACGCGGCTGCATTAGATGTGTATAAATTTCTCTCCTTAATTCTTTCTGATGGTATGACTGTTTATCATCACATTGAAAAACAATCAGAATATTTAAGAAAAAACCTAGGAATTGATAAAAACGATTACATATCTATTTGCAATAAGTTTCTCGCCATAAAAACTAACGAGAAGGGATTTCAAACTAGCGATTTAATAAAACAGGTTTATTTTCCTATTGGGGATGGTTATCACTTGCTCTCATTGCTTACTCCTTCTTGCTTAGTCTCAGAATTCAAAACACGAATAGATAACAATTGGAGGTACTCGGAAAATATTAAAGAAGGACGCAAGGCTCGTAAAAACAATCAACGCCATGCTGGATACGAAGAATTCTACAATTTAACTGAAATGGCTTTAGGTGGAACAAAACCACAAAACGTGGGAGTCCTTAATAACCAGAATGGAGGAGTTGTATATCTTTTAGCATCTAACCCTCCAATTTTTAATAAACGAACTATCCGCCTTCCTAAGACTGATTTTTTCTTAAATTGTCTTCATAAATCAGACTTTGAAGAACTTTTCACCGCTTTGTATCGAATATTTGGCATGGAATACACCAATCTAGCTATCCGAAATGCCAGAGAGTCAATATTTAAAGCAATTATCGATAAAATAATTTTTATTAGCTTGAATATCCGTGCAACGGAGGGAGGATGGTCTGAACGCGATTACTATAAAAGACTCCCCCTCCACCAGAAAATATGGCTTGATACAGAAAAAGTTAAAGAAAGATTCGATGTCGAAAATTGGCTGTCTAAAATCGTTGATGAAACAACACGATGGATTTGTGCATACACCCCAGATTCATCAGCAAAGCCTATTGCTCCTCTGGGTGATGATGAATTTATATACGTGCGAAGCTTAGTTGAGGAAATTAAGGAGGCACTATTATGAAACATATTTTGCTGATACCTCACATAATCATCCAAAATGCTAATGCCTTGTCCAGTCCGTTCACGGTGGGTTTCCCTGCTATGACCGCTTGGCTAGGAGCAACACACGCTCTCCAACGTAAAATTGTAGAAGAGTCAATATTTGCAGGACTTTTATTCACTGGTGCAGGTATAGTTTGTCACAATTTTGATCTAAAAACTTATCGGGATGAGGGTATGTATTTAAATTCTCTTGTAGGAATGGCCACACCTCTAACTAAAAAAGGTGAACGAGCTCCTTTTATAGAAGAAGCGCGGTGTTCCTTAGAAGTTTCTTTAGTTCTTGATTTACAGGGGGTTGAGCCAAATCTTATTGATGAATTAGTGAGCAAGGTATATACCGTATTATTAAGTGGTATGCATATAGCCGGTGGCGACATCCTTGATTTGCAACTCCCGTCAATTTTAAGCATCGATGATTCCGAAAGTATGAAAAAATTAAGAAGACATTTGATGCCTGGGTATGTACTTATTGAAAAACGTTCTCTCGTTAAGCAAGCAATGCAAGAAGGATTAGATGGAATGGATGCAGTTCTTGAGTATTTGAAAGTTTTCTACACTTGCTCAGAGACTGAACCCTACACCTGGGAAGCGCATAGAAAATCTCTAGGATGGATAATCCCAATCGCAACAGGATTCCAAGCGATATCTGAGCATATTAATTCTCCTTTTCAAAGAGATATGAAGACTCCACATAGATTTGCTGAAAGCATAGTCACACTAGGAGAATTTGTAATGCCGCATAGAATTAATAGAATTGATGAAATGTTTTGGTCTTATCAATATAACGAAGAGCAAGATTTATATTTATGTATTAACGAACAATAAAAAGGGAAAAAAAATGGCAAAAACAAAAACAATGGCTTCAGTGCTAGCATTCGAAAAAAAATTAGTTCCTTCTGATGGATATTTATATGGAACAACTTGGGACCAAAGATATGAATTCGCAAAACCATTAGTTCTTAACACTAAATCAGTACGAGGAACCATATCGAACAGATTGGAAAAAAAGCTTAAAGAGGATCCGGCAAAACTTGATGCAAAAATAGAAAACCCCAATCTACAAGTTGTTGATAGCTGTGCATTAGAATTGGAACAGGATACTCTAAAATTGCACTTTTCTTTGAAAGTGTTAGGTAACGTCGGCAGTCCGTCTGCCTGTAATAATGAGATTTTCCATACTAACTTAATCAAAGTAGTAGATGAATATTCAAAACATGAAGGATTTAAAGAGCTCGGCAAACGTTATGCAATAAATATTGCTAATGGAAGATTTTTGTGGAGAAACAGGGTTGGTGCAGAACATATCGAAGTAGTCGTAAAGGCAAATAATTTAAGAAAGTCATGGATTTTTGATAGCTTATCTATTCCTATTCAAAATTTCGATAGCACAGATGAACAAGTAAACGAACTAGGTGCTATAATTGCAGAAACTTTGGCTGGAGACAAATCTTTTCTTATATTGGAGATAGATGCATATGCACAAATAGGTAAGGCTCAAGAAGTATACCCAAGTGAGGAATTGGTCCTAGGAAAACAAAAGGAAAAAAGTGAAAAAAGTAAGATTTTATATCAACTGAATGGTCAGGCTGGATTGCATTCACAAAAAATTGGAAATGCGTTACGTACAATAGATACTTGGTATCCAGAATTTCCAGAGACTTTGGTGGGCCCGATAGCAATTGAACCTTATGGAGCTGTAACAACTCTTGGCCGAGCTTTCCGTACTCCTGTCAATAAATCAGACTTCTACACCCTATTTGACAAGTATGTTTCTGGGGACCAGTTACCTTCTATTGACGATGAGCATTATGTAATGGCGGTGTTGGTACGAGGAGGAGTTTTCGGTGAGAGTAGTAAGGAGTAAATATGTTTTATATTGAAATAACACTTCTTCCGACAGTAGAAATACCTTTAAACTTTCTTTGGAACAAGATGTATGCAAAAATTCATTTAGAATTCGTTACATTACAGAGAGAACAAGAGATTATTCCGATTGGAGTCTCTTTTCCAGAATATACACTATCTCCACCAAGCTTAGGGAAGAAATTACGCCTATTCACACAAGAATCACAAGTTTTGGATAATTTTATTGAATCTAATTGTTTGAAAATATTTTCTGGATATTATCATGCTACTGGAATCAGGGAAGTCCCTGAAAAGCTACAAACATACGTTGCGTTCCGCAGGGTACAACCAAAAAACAATAAAGAACGTCTTGCTAGAAGAAAGGCAAGACGTCAAAACATTTCTTATGAACAAGCATTAGAGCAATTAAAAGATTTTGATCAACAATCCTATAGCCTTCCGTATATTATTATGAAAAGCACGAGCTCAAACAAAAAATTTTCGCTGTTTATTAAAAAGGAGGAAATGAATACCCAAAATACATTTAAGTTCTCTACTTACGGTCTTTATAAAGGAGGTTTAGTACCTGATTTTAACTGAGGTCAAAAAAAGGGTAAAAAGATAATATTTCTTATAACTCCTTTTTCATTAAAGGGTTATCTATTAAATTCTTCAGTGACCTGCCGCGTAGGCAGCTTAGAAAATAAAAAACTCCTTTATATT
>JBBAEV010000066.1:0-4059 GCA_041655735.1 Bacilli bacterium
GAAAATACATTATTAGATTTTAAAAAAATAATTGATAATAAAGATTTAGTTTCATCTGTAGTTTATGAAATAATTAATAAACTGCCTAAAGAAGAAATAGAATCTTTTTTGGTTGCGGAAATAGATCCGAAGTATATTAATGGAATAGATGTTTGTGAAAAATATAATGTTAATCCTAAGTGTGGTGGGAACTGTTTAATAGTAGATGGTATTCGAGGAGACAATAAAACTAGAGTTGCTTTATTAGTACCAGTTGGTTATAGATATGATATGAATGGTGTTGTTAGAAAACAAATAAATGCGCGCATGGTATCAGTTGCGCCTCTTGAAGAAGTATTAAAAGAAACCAAAATGGAATATGGAAGTATAGGACCAATTGGACTCCCTAGTAATTATTTAATATATGTGGATAGCTTACTTTTAAATAAAGATAGAATTATTGTTGGTAGTGGTATTAAGAAAGCGAAACTTTCTATCCCAACTTCTATTTTTAAAAGTCTTCCTAATGTAATTGTATTAGATGGAGTTGCGAAGCTAAGATAATAATTCAATTATTGTCTTTTTATTTTATTAAAATATAAAGGTTATGTTATAATTTATATGGAGATGGGATATATGATAGAAACATTAAAAAAATATGCATTAGAAAATAATATTCCTATTATCTTAGATGATGGTATAGAATTTATTGAGAATTATATAAAAACTCATAATATAAAAACAATATTAGAAATAGGTACCGCTATAGGGTACTCTTCGATAAGAATGGCATTAATAAATAGTAATATTAAAATAACTACTATAGAGCGTAATGAGTTATTATATAAAGAAGCAATAAAAAATATTAATAAATTTAATTTTAATAAACAAATAAATGTGATATATGATGATGCCTTTAATGTTCAATTAAAAGATAAATTTGATCTTATATTTATTGACTCTTCTAAAGCACAATATATAAAGATATTTGAAAAGTTTAAAGGTAATTTAAATGATAAAGGAGCAATAATAACAGATAATCTTAATTTTCATGGTTTAGTAAAAGATTATGATAATATAAAGAGTAAAGATTTAAGACAATTAGTAGGTAAGATAAAGAATTTTATATCCTTTTTAAAAAATAATAAAGAATTTAAAACTATTTTCTATGATATTGGTGATGGAATATCTATTAGTGAGAGGTGTTAATATGACAAAATTATTAGTAATACCTAATGATATTAATAATATAGATAATTTAATAAATAATGGTGATGGTTTTATATTAGGGATAGATAGAATGAATCAATTTTTTTCTCATGGATCTTTTTCAGATTTAAAGTCTATTATTATTGATTTAAAAAATAAAGATAAAGAGATATTTATATCTATGAATAAAATAATGCACAATAAAGATTTAAAAGAATTAGAAGAGTTATTAATAGAGTTAGATAAGTTAAAAGTAAATGGTATTTTATATGGTGATTTAGGAGTAGTAAGTATTTGGAAGAGATTAGGATTAAAAGTATCTTTGGTTTGGGATCAAACACATATAGTTACAAATTATCATACATGTAATTATTGGTTTAAAAAGAGTATTAAATTAGGTAATATAGCAGGAGAAGTTACAATGGATGAAATAATAGATATAAAAAATAATACTGATATGAAATTAATGGCTCAAGTATTTGGATTTTTACCTATCTTTTCATCAGTTAGAAAACTTATAAGTAATTATTTTGATTATTTAGATAAAGATAAAAAGGATACTAATTATTTTCTTTATGATAAAGAAAGAAAATTAAACTATCCAATAAAAGAAATAAATGGTACTTCTATTTATTCAGGTAATATACTAAATGGCATTAATGAAGTATCTAAATTAATAGATAATAAAATAGATTATGTTATTGTTAATGGAGTTAATTTAAATGATGATGTATTTAATTATGTAGCAGATAGTTTTTATAAAGTAAAAACTGATAATAGTTTAAATGTTAATAAGTTATATGAAGATATAAATAATAAATTACCTTTTCCAAATGACAGAGGTTTCTTTTATAAACAAACTATATATAAGGTGAGAGAACATGAATAATATATCAAAGATAATAAACGGGAAAAGGGTAATAGTAAAAAAACCTGAATTACTCGCACCAGCAAGTAACCTTGAAAAATTAAAGATTGCGATAGAGTATGGGGCTGATGCGGTATATTTTGGAGGACAAGATTTTGGACTTAGAGCAAATGCTTCTAATTTTTCGTTAGAAGAAATAAAGGAAGCAGCTGATTATGCGCATTCTCATAATGCAAAAGTATATTTAACAGTTAATATAATATTTCATAATGATGATGTTACTGGTTTGGATGATTATTTAAAAGGATTAGAAGAAGCAGGAGTAGATGCGATAATGATTGCGGATCCTTTAGTTATTGAAAGGGTAAAAGAAGTTGCTCCTAAACTTGGTATATTTATTTCTACACAACAATCGACAATTAACTATGAGGCTATTAAATATTGGGAGGAAGAAGGAGCCCAAAGAATAGTATTAGGTAGGGAAACTTCTAAAGAAGAAATAAAAGAAAATATTGAAAAGACAAATATTGGGATAGAAACTTTTATTCATGGCTCTATGTGTATGGCTTATAGTGGTAGATGTGGTTTAAGTAACCATATGACAATGAGAGACTCTAATAGGGGGGGCTGTAGTCAAAATTGCCGCTGGGAATGGCCATTAGTAGATGAAAAAGGCAATGTAGTAGATAAAGATATATTATTTTCTATGAGTGCCAAAGATTTAGTAATGATAAAAGAAATTCCTGAAATGATTGAAATGGGAATATGTGCTTTTAAAATAGAAGGCAGAATGAGATCAATGCATTATATCGCATCAGTAGTTAATTTATATCGTAAGTTAATTGATGAATACTGTAAGGATCCTGATAATTATAAATTAACAGAATATTATGAAAAAGAAGCTAAGAAATGTGCTAATAGAAAGTATGCTAGTCAATATTTTAATAGATTTCCGACTAAGGACGAACAGTATTATAACACTAGAGAAGAAAAACCTACGCAAGAATTTATTGGGATAGTATTAGATTATAAAGATGGTATCGCTACTATTGAACAAAGAAATTATTTTAAAAAAGGTGATGTAATAGAAGTGTTTGGTCCCCAAATAGATAATTTTGAATTTAAAATAGAAAGTGTTATGGATGAAGATGGTAATGAAATAGATATTATTAGACATCCAAGACAAATAGTAAAAATAAAAGTACCAAAAGAGGTATATAAAAATAATATGATTAGATTGGTTAAGTAGGAGGTATTATGAAATTAGTATCTTGGAATGTAGCAGGGTTTAGAGCCTGTCTTAATAAAGGTTTTAAAGATTTTTTTGAAAGGATAGATGCCGACGTATTTTGTCTTCAAGAAGTAAAAGCAGAAAAGCATCAAATTGATTTTAATCCTGAAAAGTATTTTGATTTTTTATATTCAGCAGAGAAAAAAGGGTATGCAGGAACATTGATTTATACTAAAGAAGAACCTATATCAGTAATATATGGTATAGGTATTGAAGAGTATGATAAAGAAGGTAGATTGATTACATTAGAATTTGATAAATTCTATGTTATTAATGTTTATGTTCCCAACGTTAAAAGAGATTTATCAAGAATGGATTTTAGAATGAAATGGGAAGATTGTATTTTAAAGTATTTAAAAGAATTAGAAAAAAATAAACCGATTATTGTATGTGGTGATTTTAATGTTGCACATAATGAAATAGATATTAAGAATGCTAAACAAAATATTGGTAATGCCGGATTTACTTATGAAGAAAGAGATAAGTTTACTAATTTATTAGAAAAAGGTTTTATTGATACTTTTAGATATAAATATCCTGATAAGAAAGATGCTTATACTTGGTGGAGTTATATGTTAAATGTTAGAGCTAGAAATATTGGCTGGCGATTAGATTATTTTGTTATTTCTGAAGGGTTAAAAAATAAATTAATCGATGCCTATATTTATTCAGATGTTTATGGTAGTGATCAACCAGCAGCAGTATGTACTGT
>JBBAEV010000067.1:0-4025 GCA_041655735.1 Bacilli bacterium
GCTCAACTGAAAAAACGGAGAATATAAAGTATTATGGAAGAGTGAATTATAGCGAAGCACTAAAAATGTATTCTACCTGTGATATTATGTTTGCAATATATGATCCAACAGTTCCAAACCATCGTTATTCAGCGCCAAATAAGGTTTATGAGGCAATGATGCTAGGGAAACCTATAATAGTTTCTAAAGGAACAGGAGTGGATAAGATAGTTGAAAAAGAGAAGATTGGAATTTGTATAGATTATACTGAAAAAGACCTACAGAATGCTTTGGACTATCTAACTGAGAATCCCAAAGTTATTAAAGAAATGGGTAATCGTGCTAAAAAGGTTTTTGAATCTTATTCTTGGGATAGAATGAGAGATAGATTAATAAATTTGTATGAGGAGATTGAAAGAAGCATTTAGCGTATTGTTCTAGATAGTGTATAGCATAAGGAGGTGGTTATTTGGATAAGATTTTCCGAGTCAAAACTTTTAAATTTATATTATTAACTATTATATATAGAATTTTAGTTGATTATTTTCATATTAATTATATGGTAATAAATTGGAATTATATGGGTTTTTATTTAAATATTAATGGAACAAAAATATTTTTATCATATTTGTTTCTGATAATATTTTTATATTTTATACCACTATATAAAAAAGAAAAGCTTTCCCATTTTTTAGTGATTTTATTATTTTATACAATGTATATTCCTATAGGATCAATTTATGGATTACAAGACAAGAGTAACATGTTTTTTATCATTGCTAATTTATCCTTTTTTATATTAGTTTTTTTTACAATAATTATTGACAGAAAAAGTAAAACAAGTTTAATAGTTGGAGGAGAATTTCATTCAAAAATAATGCCATTGCTTTATGGAATATCCATTTATGTATTTTTAATAATGACAATTCAAAATGTCAAAAATATAAATCTCGAAAATGTATTGAATTTGAGAGCTGTTTATGAAGTTAGACGAGGGGCTACATATAATTGGGGCATGAATTATTTTTTTAGTTGGCAAACGAAAGTTATTAACCCATATATGATAGCTATTAATTATATGAATAAGAATAAAAAAGATATGTTAATCTATCTTGCTTTTCAAATATGGCTATATATTCTTACGGGACATAAATTAGTTTTATTTATAGTATTTGTGGCCTTTATTATTATTAAGTTTTCATCAAAGCTCAAAGATTTACCAGATTTATTAAGTAAGGGATTTGTAGGATTATTTGTTCTATCAAAGTTAGAGCTTTTAATGCAACCGAAAAGTATAATATTAGACTTCTTTTTAAGAAGAGTATTATATATACCAGCGTTAATTGGAAATTATTACTATGATTTTTTTAGTCAATATGGGTTTCAATACTGGAAGTATTCTTTATTAGGTAGGGTTTTTAATTTAACTACAGATTTCCCAGTACAGCCACCTTATATAATAGGTGAAGTATATTTTGGAAATCCTAGAAATTTTGCTGTTACGGGATATTTAGGAACAGAGTACATGAATGGTGGAATCCTTGGGGTTTTACTAGCAAGTATTTTTCTTATATTTATTTTTAAATACATGGATATGTGCTCAGAAAGAATTGGTAGGGAAATTGTTTTAATTACAATCATTGCTCCTATTTATACATTATGGAATACAGGAATATTGACTGCATTCTTAACAGGGGGAGTATTTTTATCTTTATTGATTTTAGGTCAGACAAAAATTGATAAGTCAAAATATCGTGATAAATTAGAAATATGAAAATTTGAAAATAATGAATTAGGAGTGTTCAAAATATTAATAGATATAATAAAATCAAAGAAGAGTATAGTTGAAATAATAAGAATGATATTCTATAGATTAAAAAGATATATATATATTTTTATATCAAGGAATAGTAAGCTTAATCCTGAGATTAATCTAAAATATATTAATGAATATAAGTCTTTTATTACAAATGAAACTATTAATATGTATACAAGTGAGTATAAGCATGAAATAATAAAAGAATCAGACCTTATAATAGAAAACATTTATGAAGATATTTCTGGTAACAAAATTTATATTAAAAACGATATTGATTGGAATTATGATTATATCTTTAATTATAAATGGAAAAAAAAACATTTTTCCAAATATACATTAAAAGACAAACAAATATCTACTGATGTAAAACATGTTTGGGAATTTTCAAGATTTTATCATTTGGTTGTTTTAGCACAAGCATATCTAATTTCTAATGATGATAAGTATGTAAAAAAGATACTTGAAGATATTAATTCGTGGGATTTACAGAATCAATTCAATTACTCCGTAAATTGGACTGTAGCGATGGAAGTATCAATTAGAGTGGTCAACTTGATACAATGTATAAGTTTAATAAGAGATTCAGATTTATTAAATGATCGAAGTATTATTAAAATTAATAATATAATTTATAAGCATGCTATTTACATTTGGAATAACCTAGAAAAAGGATTAAATACAAATAACCATTATCTATCAAATCTTATTGGTCTAATTTGGATAAGTATTTACTTTAATAAATCTAATAATAAAGCATTAAAGAGAGATTCAAGAAAATGGCTAAGATTTGCATTAAGACAACTAGACATTGAACTAGGATATCAAATTTATGATGATGGATTTTCTTATGAAGATTCAACTTCTTACCATTGCTTAAATCTAGAGATGTTATTATTGACAATAGATGTTCTTAATAAAAATCAAATAGAATATTCAGATTATGTTTATGATACTACAGAAAAGATGGCTATTGCATTAGATAAAGTACTAATTAATAATAATATACCTGTAATTGGTGATATTGATAATGGGCGATTAATTAAGATAGACATTATTGCTAATAGGGATAAAACAAATTTTAGATACCTTTTATCTGTAGCAAAGGATATTTTTGGTGAAGACTTTGGATGGGATGGAGCCTCGCCTTTTGAGCTATCTGAAGTTGGTATATATAGAATATTTAATAATAAATTTGATGCCATTATTAGATGTGGTCCTATAGGTGTTAATGGTATTGGTGGACATTCTCATAATGATCAACTTAGTTTTGTTTTAATTATAAATCAAAAAAAATTTATTGTAGATCCTGGAACAGGTTATTATAGTGGTGATTACGAGTTAAGACATGAACTAAGATCTACCAAATCTCACAATACATTATATATAGAAAATTATGAACAAAATGATATCAGTAAAGATTTATTTAGAATGGAAGAAAAAACTAACTCAGAAGTGATAATGATTAATGAAAATTTATTTGTAGGTAAACATTATGGATATTCAGAGCCATTAGGAATAATATTTGAAAGAAGGATAGAATTATCAGATGATAAAATTGAAATTATAGATACTTTAAATGATTTACCTAATCAAAATTGTTATTTAAATTTTATATTAGATAATAATATAAAAATAATAAAGCAAGGTGATGATGTAATTTTAGAAAAAGATAAAGAAAGGGTAGTGTTTCAGGTAAAGGGAGGAAATATTATTATTGACGACAATCAGCCTATTTCAAAGTCATATGGCAAGTCTACGAAAACTACTAAAATAGTAGTATTATTAAACCAAAAAGAAGTTAAAACATCTATTTTAATTTCAACCTAAGAAATTTCAAAAGATAGATTGGGGGATGTATCAATGTTAAAAGACATTTTTGAAATAAGTCAATATAAAATAAATAAAATGTTAAGAACTATCTATTATAGTATTCCAGACAGAATTAAGCGTGGTGTTAATTTTAACCAAACGTACAAAATGTTAAATAAATCACAATATTGGGACGCTAAAAAACATGTTGAATACCAGAATTACCAACTGAAAAAATTAGTTAGCCATGCCTATAATACAGTTCCATATTATAATAAACTATTCAATAGCATTGGAATTAAACCAAATGATATAAATGATTATAATGATTTAAAAAAGATACCCTACCTTAGTAAAGAAATAATACAAAATAATAGAGATGAATTGATATCTACTAAATATAAAAAAGATTCATTAC
>JBBAEV010000068.1:0-3959 GCA_041655735.1 Bacilli bacterium
AAAAGAGGGACATCCACCGGTCATATTCGCCTGTACAGTTGTTTGCATGGGCCATGGCGACGAGAGAGCCATCGGGGGTGGTCACTAGGTCAATGAGCTTGTTGTAGCTCTTTGAGAGTTCATGTTCCAAAACTATCATGGCAAAGACCGATGTTCCTGCGGATACATTCCCGGTCCTTTGTGCGATGCTGTTGGTTGCCACCATTCCTGTTCCTGCGTCACCCTCAGGAGGGCAGAGAGGGATGCCAGGGGTAAAGTCTCCACTCGGGTCAAGTAAGAGGGAGCCCTTTTCTGTCAGCGTACCTGCCTCGTCCCCTGCAACCAACACCTTGGGAAAGAGAGAATGAGCGTCCCATGGGAAATTGTGTTCTTGCAAAAGTTCAGTGAATTGGGTCATCATATGCTGGTCGTAGTCACTGGTGGAGATGTCGATGGGAAACATTCCCGACGCATCCCCGATTCCCAACACTTTCCTTCCGGTAAGCTGCCAGTGCACGTATGCTGATAGGGTACAGATATACGCTATGTCTTTGACATGCTCCTCCTTGTTGAGGATTGCCTGGTAAAGGTGGGAGACCGACCATCGTTCAGGGACAGGGTAGTTGAAAAGGTCCGAGAGTTCTTGAGCAGCTTGGTGAGTGGTGGTGTTTCGCCAGGTCCTAAAAGGTACAAGCAGCTTGTCATCCTGATCAAAAGCGAGGTAGCCATGCATCATGGCGCTGATGCCCATAGCTTTGACCTTAACAAGTGGGACTCCAAACTTCTTTTGGATATCTTGTTTGAGATTCTCAAAACTGGCGGCGAGCCCTTTGAAGACATCCTCCAAGGAGTAGGTCCAATACCCATCAATAAGGGAGTTTCCCCAATCGAATCCCCCTTGGGCGACAGGTTCATTCTTGCTGTTAATCAATATGGCCTTGATTCTGGTTGAGCCAAGCTCAATGCCCAGTATTGCCTCACCATCACGAATCATTTTTTTTGTCTTCTCGTCAACCATCGTATTATTCCTTATGTGTCTTTGTCTGATTCAGCACCAGTGGCTCATCACTATTTTTTTAAGTAGGTTAGCGCGGTTGCCAATGCTGCAGGTGAGTAGTATTTTTCTGCTTGTATTATTTTACTTTTCAGTGTTTTTATTGCAATTGCAGCAATGTTTGTAATGAGCTGATATGCATACAAAGTTTTGTACTCCTGATCATGTTCAGTTTTGTCCATAGTACGCATTGGCACCATGTTTTCTATAGTAATGCTTATCCTGAAGTTGTTGGGGAGCTTGTTGTATTGTAGGATTCAACATTTCACAGCGGTATGCCATCCTCGCCACCTCTTCCAATACCACAGCATTGTAAACTGCCTCTTGGGCATCCTTGCCCCAGGTAAAAGGACCATGATTAGAACATAGTACAGCGGGGGTTGCTACTGGATCTCTATTTTGAAAAGCCTCCAAGATGACAAGACCTGTATTCTTCTCATATGAACCTTGTATTTCTTCAGTGGTCAATGATCGTGCACAAGGGACATCTCCATAGATATAGTCAGCATGAGTGGTTCCGTAGCAAGGAATCGAGCGTCTTGCTTGTGCCCAGCTTGTAGCCCAAGTTGAATGGGTATGCACGATACCACCAATCATCGGCCACGCCTTATAGAGCTCCAGATGGGTGAGCAAGTCGCTTGAGGGACGGTACTTCCCTTCAACTACTTCTCCCTCTAGGTTGACGACTACCATATCCTCAATTTGCATACTATTATAGTTTACTCCACTTGGTTTGATGACAATCAGTGAAGCGACCCTATCAATGGCACTTACATTGCCCCAGGTAAATGTAACGAGATTGTGTCGCGGTAATGCCATATTTGCTTCAAATACTTGTTTCTTTAAACTGTTCAACATGCTTTTTATTCCTTATTCGGGATTTTTACTTGTATCACTATTCAACCATTGTAATATCTAGAATCATAAATCCAGCAACGTTTATATACCTCAATTGTAGTGCAGATATAATCTAATGCAATATGGTGCATTGCTTCAGCCCTGTAAAAAATGGGTTAGCCCATTTCTCTGAGAGGTTAAGAAACATCCCTATTCGACAATGCTGGTACCTTTTTATTAGGTGTTATGAATGTTGCAATAAGAGTCGTTGTCAATAAGGTTCTCCAATAATACAATATCTATAGGTACGCATATGTTCCTCTCAGGGATTTGGTTTAACATCCCTTTCCGATAGAGCTGATAGATTGCTGTGTATCCTTGGAAGTTTGGCCTTTGTGAGATTAGACAATCAATTTTGTTGTGGAGCATTGCCTTACGGTTCTGGTCGATTAGATCATATCCAATAATTGTGGTACGGTTTTTTTTCCCTAGCAAAGATATGAAGTTTGCTATTCTATGAACAGCATCATTAACGACAAAGATACCTCGTAAGTCAGTATAATCCCTATAGGCTTTTTCTAAGGATTCTTCACCACCATCTGTAAGTTGCATTTCAAGCTCCACCATTGTATAAGTTGGCTTGTTTGCAAAATAGGAGTTAAACCCTCGTGCTCTTTCAAGAGAGTTGAACGCTGCCTTATGTGTTTGTATGGTGATAAATGTACCTCCTTCTGGGCTAAGCAAGTGCATCATCCTGCCCGCCATATAACCCCCTCTAAAAGGATTTTGGACAATAGTAGATATAGGGTGCGTATCCGGTAAGGGAGAGTCTATAAAGGCATAGTCAAGTTTTGGGTGTTTTGCAAGGAAGACTCTGGAAGCAGCAGGGAGCACTGGAGCGATAAGGATGGCATCGGGTTTATCCGCCATCAGCTTCTCTGCATTATCCAGAAAAGAATCGGGGCTTGATCTATCAAACTCTGCTACAGAGATGGATACGGCAAGAGGGGAGAGTTCCTTTGCCGCTTTTAGAATCCCATCATAGATGAGATTCCAATATCCATACTCGGAATGAAGAAACGGTAGCAGTATTCCAATGCAAAATTCTTTATTCAATTTGAGATTCCTAGCAAAGGTGTTCGGCTGATAACCAAAGTCATTAACAATGGTCATGACTTTTTTGATGGTATCAGGTGCGACACGCCCTCTTTTGTGCAGGACTCTATCCACAGTTCCTATGGATACGTTCGCTAGTTTGGCAATTTCAGCAATAGTCATTCTGATTTATATCCTAGTATAATAATTAATATATAAGGTACGATAACGTAATTAAAATTATTTTTATAAAATGTATAATAACCCTAAATATATGATTAGTCTAGTAATTACTTATAAGAAAACATAATCAAATATATATTTGAATATAGAAAATAATTATTGACAAACAAAACATTTGGTGCAATCATATATAAACAGTGCGTTTACGATAACGCAAACACGTATTTTTTACTTTTAATTAAAATTTCTCTAGGATTTCAATGGACAAAAATAAGGAAATAAAAATGAATAGAAAATCTTTGAAAGAATATGAATTCTGGTTTCTCGTCGGTTCTCAATTTCTTTATGGGCCTGAAACGTTGGATATGGTTTCCCAACAATCTAAGATAATAGCATCGGGTATAGGTGGTTCAACGGCTATACCTTGTAAAGTTGTTTACAAAGCTACCCTTAAAACGCCCGAAGAGATTGAACATTGGATCAAGGAAGCTAATTATAATGACACTTGTGCAGGTATCATTGTCTGGATGCATACCTTCTCACCCTCCAAAATGTGGATTAATGGTCTTTCCCTCTTGCAAAAACCCTACTGTCATCTCCATACGCAGTTCAATCGTAATATTCCTGATGAAGGAATCGACATGGACTTTATGAACCTCAACCAGTCAGCTCATGGAGATCGTGAACATGGTTTCATTGCAGCACGTATGCATTTGAGAAGAAAAATCGTGGTTGGCTATTGGGAAGATGATGATGTTCAACAAAAGATAGGAAAATGGATGCGCTCTGCTGTTGGTGCCATAGAGAGCAA
>JBBAEV010000069.1:0-3817 GCA_041655735.1 Bacilli bacterium
AACCTCAATTGGTCAGGAGGGATTGGATTTTCATACATGGTGTCATGCAGTGGTGCATTGGAACCTGCCCTCTAATCCAGTTGACCTCGAACAACGTGAAGGCCGAGTGCATCGATACAAAGGCCATGCTGTCAGGAAAAACGTTGCAGAACGCTATGGCTTAAAAGCTTTGTCAGGAAATTGTGACGGAGGCGATCCATGGCAGACTCTTTTTCTGATTGCGACTCGAGGTAAATCCAATGGACATTCCGATCTTATCCCATACTGGATTTTTGAAGATGGTTCTGCTCGGGTAGAACGACGCATACCGTTGCTCCCATATAGCAAAGAGATTGGGAAGCTCAAACGGCTGAAGCAGGGTTTGGCTCTTTACCGAATGGTTTTCGGCCAACCCCGTCAGGAAGATCTTCTCTTCAGCCTTAGCCAGAATGGTAATCATGAATCGGTGGACTTGACTGATTGGCTGATCTCACTGCAACCACCAACAGATGAGCCACAAGCTCAGGAGGAGGATAGAAGTAGTGAGTAGACGCACTCAACAAATTGATCGAGCCCAAGGATGCCTGCTTGGCCAGCTTGCCGGTGATGCACTGGGGAGTCTGGTTGAATTTCAGTCCCCGGATGAGATCCGGCGGAGCTATCCTGATGGTGTTCGGGAGCTGGCAGATGGCGGCACATGGAATACTATTGCTGGTCAGCCGACGGATGACTCTGAGATGGCTCTGCTCCTTGCCAGAATGCTGGTGAAAACCGGTTCGTATGATCCGGAGGCGGCACGTAAGGAATATCAATACTGGCTAAGCTCCGATCCGTTTGATTGCGGCATGACCATTTCCGCCGGGCTTCGAGGGAATCCAAACCCGGACAGTCAGGCCAATGGAGCCATGATGCGGATCAGCCCGCTCGGGATTTTCGGAGCCGGATTTGAACTGAATCAGGTGGCTGAATGGGCGATGCAGGATGCGGCGCTCACTCATCCCAACCTGATCTGCCAGCAGGCAAACGCGCTGTTTGCCATGGGGATTGCTCACGCCATTCAATCCGGATGCGACCGCAAAGAGCTATACCAGCAAATCAGGCAATGGGCGGTCGACATGCCCACTGAACCCGCTTTACTGGATACCATCGACAAGGCTGCCAAAGAGCCGCCAGCGGACTATGTCCACCAGTAGGGCTGGGTGATGATCGCTTTTCAGAATGCTCTGTATCAGCTGCTCCATGCACCAAGCCTTGAGGCCGGGGTTGTCGATACCATCATGCATGGCGGTGACACCGACACCAACGCGGCCATTTGTGGGGCGCTGTTAGGCGCTGTGTGCGGTCGGGAGGCTATTCCGGCCCAGTGGCTCGACTGCCTGCAAAACTGCCGCCCAGAGGCCGGACATCCGCGAGTACGCCATCCGCGCCCGGAATGCTTCTGGCCGGTGGATGTATTGGAGCTGTCGAAGCAGTTAATTTCTCACAACATATAAAATGGAGGTCACTATGACTAAAAAAGCAGGTTCACATCATGTAGTCCCAAACGCCGATGGCGGCTGGGATGTTAAGAAAGACGGAGCGACCCGCAGTAGCGGCCACTTTGACAAAAAGCAGGATGCCGTCGATGCCGGGCGCAAGATCAGCCAGAACCAAGGGACTGAGTTTGTTATCCATGGGAAAGATGGAAAGATTCAAAGAAAAGACAGTCATGGGAACGATCCATACCCACCAAAAGGTTAACAACAAGACATGGTTTGTAAAACACACCATCGGGTATTCAACCGGGAATCGAACCCACGTCCGTTCTCTGTTTCGGGAAAATGTAGAGAATTAAATTTCTCTCGGAGTCCGGCAGGCTGAAGGGTTTTGATGTGTGGTAAGGTGTTGAATAAACAGGATTTGCGGATGTACTTTTGTTTGGAGAACGAATTGGGGTAAGGCTCCGTGTCCTCCACTATTACACAAAAAGATCCGTCTTCGCAGAGAAAACCTCTGACAGGCGGATTTTTTGATTTACGAGTAAGCTATAGTACGGATGTTTGTGCAAATACCCTTGATTTATTAATAATCAGACATATTGTTACCACTTATTAATAAGTGGAGACAATATGTCTGGAGTTGAAAATGAAAAAAAACCAGTTGATATTTTTCGAGCCCATGGTGGGCAACTACGGATGAGAGAGGCCCTTGAGCATGGCATTAGCCGTTACATGCTCTATGCTCTTAGGGATAAAGGGAGAATGCCACAAGTAAGGAGAGCCTTCTCTCATCGATAACCCCGATCTAGTAACAGTTGGGCTGCGCTTTCCGAATGCTGTCATTTGCCTTGTATCAGCACTGGCATATCATGAAATCACCACCCAAATTCCACCTAGTGTGTCCGTGGCTGTGCCAAGAGAATCACGTCAGCCATCGTTAGATTTCCCACCACTCAGGGTGCATCGTTTCTCTGATCTAGCTTGTAATGCTGGTATCGTAGAGCATCTGAAATCCTTGAAGAATGTATCTGCATCTGTCCGGCATCGCATTCTCAGCTGGATTATGTATTAATTGGCCGATAACAGAATTTATATAACATACCACTAGATATTCGTTCGAGAATTGAACTAGAATCCGTTATTCGGTTATAGGAATCTCAAAGATGACCCTGAACTTTTATCTGAGATGTATCAAGACTTGGCTTGTCAATTGGATTGTCATAGGATACCATTTGTTATCATGTATTGTTAAATGATCCAAGGAAATGGTGATTAGCATGGAATTTCAAGACAAATGGCAGACCATCGAGGAGCTTTCTAGCTATCTAAAGATGAGCCGAAGCAAATTTTATCAGATAGCCCAAAAAGGAGAACTAGCCGGTTCTAAAATTGGAACCCAATTGAGGTTTGACCGGGATGAAGTTGACAATTGGATAAAAAGTCTTCGACAGACGACACCGGAAAAGGTATCGGCAAACAATGGATAACTTTAAAAGTGAGGATTTTTTATGCCTTGCCTAATTCAACCAACATTATTCGACCAAATAGATGGTCCCACCAATCCGAAGGCGGCTGTAATTATTAATGCTATAGAAACACTAGCCTCGAACAGCACAATTGAGGCACGGGGTGCCATTTTCACACGCAGTGAAGTTGTTAATTTTATTCTCGATCTAGTTGGCTATGTTACAAGTCAACCATTACACCATCAACGTATACTTGAACCCTCTTTTGGTAATGGAGATTTCCTTCTTCCTATTATTGACCGTTTACTTAAAGCATGGCGTATAAACGGTGGAGTTATTTCATCTGTTAATAATGATTTGAGTGAAACTATTCGTGCAGTGGAGTTACACCGTCAAACATTTATTACCACACACAAGGCTGTCGTCAAGCGCCTAGAAAAAGAGGGACTTTCATCAATAGAAGCCTTAGAACTCGCAAACCGATGGCTAATTCAGGGAGATTTCCTACTTGAAGAGCAAAAGGCTAGTTTTGACTTCATTGTTGGAAACCCACCTTACGTCCGGCAAGAACTAATTCCAGCGCCGTTATTGTCTGAGTACCGTAAACGTTACCTAACAATGTATGACCGTGCCGATCTTTATATTCCTTTTATTGAACGGTCGTTATCGCTCCTCTCTGCAAGCGGAACGCTTGGTTTTATCTGCGCCGATCGTTGGATGAAAAACCGCTATGGCGGCCCTTTACGGCAGTATATAGCCAAAAATTTCTACCTTAAAGCCTATGTCGATATGGTGGATACTAATGCCTTTCATTCTGAAGTTAGCGCCTATCCGGCGATTACCATCATTACAACACAAAAAGTCGGCGCAACCCGCATTGTCCATCGACCTAAA
>JBBAEV010000070.1:0-3642 GCA_041655735.1 Bacilli bacterium
TAAAGTAGCACCCATTTTTGAAACTTCTCAAAGTGTGCTTCTGTAGAGATAATTTAGCGTTTTCATAAAGGGAGAAAAAATGAAAAGAAATATTTGGATTCTAATTAGCATCTTGTTGTTCAATCAAATCCTGTTGGCATCTTGTTCACCTCAAGAATCGAATATGATAATTACCCCGACTGCAGCAGCTCCTGCCGTACCTTCACAACCCAAGAAACAATCGCTTTCAAATAAAGCTAAAAGTGAGTTGCACATTGGAGATTTTTTCTCAGTTCTAGAAACAGGAACATTGGAAGAAATTACATACTTAATAGAAGCTGGAGCAGATGTGCATGCTAAGGATGAAGATGGTTACCCGCCACTCTTCTATGCAATCATCAACCATGACAGTGAACTTCTTTCATTCTTACTCAACTCAGGAGTAGATGTAAATGCTAAAGAAGAAGATGATGAACTTACGCCACTCCTATTTACCTTAAGCTTTGCTCTTTATAATGCTGATTTTGACAACGATACGTTATTGACATTTTTGACCTCCTTGATCGATGCAGGAGCTGATATTGAGGCTAAAGATGAAGATGGCCTGACTGCATTGATGTATGCCGTGCGACATGAGGATCCCCAATATGCACGGATGTTGCTACAAGCTGAAGCTAATATTTTTGAAAAAGACGACATGGGTCAGACCGCGCTGGGGCATGCTGCAATGTACTATAATCTTCCATTAGTACGAGAACTCATCGATTTTGGTGCAGACGTGGATGAAAAAGACGATGAAGGGAAAACTGCATTGATGTATGCTTCGCAGTTCAATAATCCCGAATTAACTCAAGTATTGCTACAAACTGGAGCTAATGTTTTTGAAAAAGATTATACAGGCCAGACGGTGCTAATGTATGCAGCGATGCACAATAACCTTCAACTTATTCAAGATTTGATTGATGAAGGCATAGATGTCCATGAAAAAGATGATGATGGCCTGAATGCCCTGATGCACGCTGCACGGACCAACGCCACAGCAGAAACTTTGCGACTATTAATTAATGCTGGCGCTGGTATCAACGAGAAGAGTAAGGCTGGAATAACGCCATTAATATATGCTTTAAAACAATTCAGTCCCTCTAGCTTCGAAACAATTTCGACTTTGGTAGAAGCTGGTGCAGACGTGAACGTAAGAGACTCAAGTGGTTGGACCCCATTGATGCACGCAGTGAAGTATGGTGCTGATTTCAACATAGTGCAGTTGTTATTGGAAAAAGGATCTGATTTACATGCACGAACAGCTAAAGGAGAAACTGCATTAATGGTTGCTGCCGGTTTTGTGTATGGAGACAAGCAAGATTTAACACTAGTATCCTTTCTCATTGAGGCTGGTGCAAATGTCCATGCTCGGGATGCCAGAAATGCGACAGCGCTGCTGTATGCAGCATCTCGCATTTATAACGTCGTTGAAGCAGTGTCGATTTTAATTGATGCAGGGGCAGAAATCAACGTGAGCGATGAAGATGGATTGACTGTGCTCATGTATGCCGTCAACCCCTACGGTTGGATGTACCCTATAGATGTTAACACCTCTTATTTGACTAAGAGCACAGAAGCAGAAGTAATTTCTTTTTTGATTAAAGCAGGTGCTGAAGTCAACGCTCAGGACCGCCGGGGTAGAACTGTCTTGATCCAAGCCACGCAATATAATACCAATATTTTCATGATTGAAACACTGATTAATGAAGGAGCTAGTATCTATAGTAAGGACAAGGAAGGAAAGACAGCGTTCGATTACGCGTCGCTTTCAAACCTACTCAAAAGTTCTACAATTTACCGTAAGTTAGACACCCAACCATTAATCGATGCGGTAAAATCTGGAACAGTTGCCGAGATAGAAAAGATAATTGCATCGAAAGCAGATGTAAATTGGAGGTATGCCGGGGAGCCCCTTTTGCTTCACGCCATACGCGAGAATCCTCACCCAGGAGTGTTAGCTGCGCTCATTAATGCGGGAGCTGATGTAAACGTACAGGATGAAAATAAACGAACCCCCCTCATGCACGCCTTGATGGAATCTTCCAGTCTTGAAGTTCTAGCCTCATTGATTAACGCTGGTGCAGATATAAACGCTAGGGATAACAATAACCTCACTCCCTTAATGTATGCCCTAAGGGAGTCTCCAAGTCTGGAAGTTATAACTTTATTGCTAGAAGCTGGCGCAGATCCACATGCAAAAGATAATTCCTCCTCAACTATCTTGATGCGCGCTTTGGAGCAAGATAGTGATCTAGACATAGTTTCTTTATTACTTGATTTTGGTGCAGATATTAATGCAATTGTCAACTCTTATACTTATTATTCAGGATGGACACCTTTGATGTTTGCCGCTAAGTATTCCACGAAATCTGAAGTGCTGAAGTTGCTCGTTGAATCGGGGGCCGATGTGAACCTTGCTCTCAGTTATACGAGCCCTTTGCTCCTTGTTGCAAAGAACAGCAATAACCTTGAGATGTTTTCGATTCTCCTAGATGCTGGTGCAAGAGTAGATGCTAAAGACACATCAGGAATGACAGCGTTAATGTTGGCTATAAAGAACAACTCAAAAGTAGAGGTTGTCTCGAAGTTGCTGGACGCAGGGGCCTCGGTAGATCTCAGGGAAAACGACTGGGGGATATATCCTCTCGGATTTGCTGCTAGATACAATACAGACCCCGCAGTGTTCTCTGCCCTTATTGCTTCTGGCGCAGATGTCAATCGTGGTACTGGCCTTGGTTACACGGTTTCAACTTCGACACCATTGATGAATGCTGCTAAATATAGCAGTGATCCTTTAATTTTTTCAGTCCTTATAGGAGCAGGAGCAGATGTAAACGTAAGTGAAGATGAAGGGATGACTCCCTTAGCATATGCAGCCCAGAACAGCAACGATCCTTACATACTGCAGATGCTCATTGAAGCAGGAGCAAAAGTGAATATAAGGGAAACGTGGGATGGAATGACCCCTCTGTTGCTAGCTGCTAAACAGAGTACGAATCCAGAAGTATTGGAAGTTTTGCTTAATGCAGGAGCCGACATGAATGCAGAGAACAATTATGGCAGTACCGCTTACACCTACGCTAAAAACAATCCAGCCTTATTTGGAACAGATGTATATTGGAAGTTAAACGATGCTCGTTACTAGAGAGTAAACCACACCCACAGAATTCAGATGCCTAGGAGAACGTCTCTGTTTTCCTGCATTAAGGGGTAAACTGTAAGACGTTTATACCGGAGAAGGAATCACAACATCCATCTCTGAGCTTTCACCGGTTTGCTATAAGTTAAAAACCTGAAGACTCAGAAATGATGAGGTGTTTCTCTACTCCTTCTAAAATGAAGATAGTTTTCTAAAGCCATGGCTACTCATTCAGAAATGATGGACTATTAGTACGCAGTATGAGATACTTCAACCTGGAGCGCTGAAGATGTCATACATTTGGAATAATCCCGATTGGCCGTTGTTTGTATATGATGTTGGGGAGGTTGAGAAGTATCACGGAAACTATGGCAGAATGTCAAAAACTAAAAGAAATGCAATTCTTTCAGATTTTGAAACATTACCAGAGCCTGGACCAAGGATCTTAGTAGCTACCGGTAAATTAATAGGGGAGGGCTTTG
>JBBAEV010000071.1:0-3550 GCA_041655735.1 Bacilli bacterium
AAGGGTCCTTTTTAAGGATTCATCAGAATCGATGGTTGGCCAATATTCGAGTCCAAAACTCCCTGTATACCCCATTTGCTCAATAGATTTAAGAATAAATGGATAATCGAGTTCATTATCGATAGGCTCGTTCCTTCCCGGCACTCCGGCAATATGGAAATGCCCAATGTGTTGCAAATTCTCGCGCACAAAGCCAACGATATTCCCATACATGATTTGCATATGATAGATATCATATAATATCTTCACACTCTCATTGCCAACCTTTTTAACAACATCAACAGCTAGTTGAGGATCGTCAAGGAAATAGTTAGGGTGATCTACTCGGCTATTGAAAGGCTCAAGAATAATTTCGATATCATGAGCACTACACACTTCACCAATCTCTCCTAACGCATCAATCATCGCATCAACAGCATCCTTCTTTGCTAGTCCAGGGACGTTGTTCCCACTACCACTAATAAATCGTTTGCAATCAATCTTTTTGGCTAGATCTATCATATATGTAAGATTGTCGAGAATTTTTTGTTTCTCTTTCCGATTTATTAGGGCCGCAATAATGCCACCATCGGGATGATTGAGGACAAAATCGTTGGTTCTGAGCCCTAACTCTTTATTTAACCGGGCAATCTCAGAAAAATCTTTCAGCTCATCAACCAAATTGCCTCCAGTAAATGTTTTGTCATGAAACCAAAATTCATAACTGGAGAAACCAATAGCCTTAATTTTTCTGAGCTTTTGCTCGAATGTCATTCCGTCATAGAAAGGTTCTATACAAACACCAATATCTACCATGAAAACTTCCTTCTTATAATAGTGCGTTGGCAACCTTACGAATCGCCTGAGCAGTCAAATCACAATCTTCTTCGCTCATTTGTGGTGGTATATCCAGATGGACAACCCGTGAAAGATATTCAAGTGTATTTGGATTCATATCAACTGAGTACTCCACCTCGGGCCCTTTATGATAGGGACAAGTCCAAGGACACCCTTCTGGGGTTGGAGTCTTTTTCTCAATGATGTGACTCCAGTGAGCATAGATGTGCCAATCTGGAAGACCCGAGTTGTACACTCCTGCCGAGGGGACACCTTCAGCAGACAAAGCTTCCGAAAACTTCTGCACCAGAGCCTTATCTTTTAGGTAGAACATAATACAGATTCCTGTATCACCTTCTTCGTCATGAACAGGGCGAACTTTGATGCCATCAATGTCTTTGATCTGATCAATAATGCGTCTTTGATTACTGCGCATCTTAAGCAAGAGTTGGTCAAACTTTCTCAACTGTGCCAACATCACTGCACCGGTGAGCTCACTCATGCGGTAGTTAGTACCAGCAAAGAGCTCTCCTTCATAGCGTTGTTCAGCAAAACGATCGGGTCTCCAGCAAGCTGCTGTGTCATGATAGCCTTTACAGCGGTCTAACAAACGTGGGTCGGCAGTAACAATCATCCCACCTTCACCAGCTGTAATAGTTTTGTGGTACTGAAAAGAAAAACAACCACAGTCTCCAAACGTTCCTAAGAATTTCCCCTTATACGTGCCACCAGCGGCTTGGGCTGCATCTTCAATAACCCGCAAGTCATGCTTTTTAGCAAGGGCCATAATAGCATCCATATCACAGGGAACACCTCGCATATGAACCACGACAATAGCCTTGGTCTGCGCATTAATCTTCTTCTCCATGTCGATGGGATCCATAGTTAAGGTTTCATCAACTTCTACAATAACCGGAATAGCTTTCGCCGCCACTATTGCAGCACAAGAAGCAAAAAAGGTATATCCGGGAACCAACACTTCATGCCCGGGGCCTACGCCACAAGCAACCAAAGCAGTAATCAGAGCTCCAGTACAATTGGCCGTGGCCAAAGCATAAGGAGAACCAACTTTTTTAGCAAAATCCTTCTCAAGCTGAGCCACTTTCGATTGGACCCCTTCTGGACCGTAATATCTAAATAGATATTTATTGTCTAGAACTTCCAAAACTTCCTTACGCTCTTCTGCTCCAATTTCTAATCCACCGGGATACATAGGATATGCAGGTGTATTCTTAGTCTTGGGCCCTCCGTGTAACGCTAATGTATTTTCCATCACACTTCTCCTTTTTTTATCTATAGTACTTTCAATTATTATGTCTCTTAGTATCATAGCACAAAGTGGCAACATGTCAACATTTTAATACAATTATTCTTTAAATAGCATCAAATCCATCCTAATTCTATCTAATTCCCTATATTTTATACTTATCATCAAATTTTTAACAATCGATGAACTAAAAATATAATCTTATGTTACTTGTCTGCCGCCTAGTGTTAATTCACTACCCTCTCCCAAAAAGCTTGAGCCTTCTCTCGTAACCAAAAAACGGCCTATACCATTATTTTTTTATTGGCTCGACTCTTTTGTGGGCAATCGTCCGTTCCTTTAGACGCTCAGGAACTGGGGTATACTCAGTGCCTGCTATGAGTGAGGGCTGCATCAACCCTGGCCCACTTAGGACGAGTTCTTTTTCTGAAATCTCTTCTGCATACAGATAGGAAGAAGGGAAGATGTCATTGGGATAGACAATATTGTCCAAGGTCGCTAATTCAAGCAACATCCCCACCCCGACGGAACTTTCCAGCATTCCGCCAACCCAACACCCAATCCCTGCATCCCGACAAGCATCGTGAATAAGGAGGGAGTTACCAATACCACCTACTCTTCCTGGTTTAATGTTCATGTATTTACAAGATCCCAGCTCAATTGCTTCATGAGCAGCTCGGGGTGAATTACAACTCTCATCAAGGCACAGAGGTGTTGCGATATGTTTCTGTAAGAAGGCATGGTCACGTAGATCGCCATAATGTAATGGTTGTTCAATCATCGCCAAGTCAAACCTATCCAAACTTTGAAAGAATGCTAGGTCTTCGAGGGTGTAGCCACAATTACAATCAATATGGATCATAAGATTAGGAAAATTACTCCTGATAGTTTTTACCACTTCATAATCCCAGCCACGACTGGCCTTCAATTTAACCCGCGAGAAGCCACTATCAACCGCAGTCCCTACTAAACGTACTAATTCATCCAGAGAGTCTTGAATGCCAAAATCGGCTCCAACCGCCACCGCACCATCACTTCCTCCAAGGAGGGTATGCAACGGAATTTGACGCAGTTGAGATTCTAGAGCCCACCAAGCCATTTCAATAGCGGCTTTGCCAAAAGGATTACCCTTGAAGTGCTGAAACAGCACTCCAATTTGAGTAGCGTCATCGATCTCTTGACCAACTACCAAAGGAGCAAATAATTCAGAATTGAGGTAATACACCCCTTGAGCAAACTCGGGAGAGTAAGTCGGCATAGCCAGAGGACTGCTTTCTGACCATGCACTCTGACTGCCACTGTGCATTTGGACTATCACGGATAAGATCTCTGAATCTGATCCATAAGCTGTCCGCCAAGGGCGTTTTAACGGATGGCGTACTAAAAAGAGATCAATTGCATCAATGTACATGCTCTTTCCCCTTAGAGTAATCCCTCATTTCGCGTTCTTTCTGGAAAGAATTTAGG
>JBBAEV010000072.1:0-3409 GCA_041655735.1 Bacilli bacterium
CTGGGACTATCCTGATGTTTGTTACCCCCGGATTGCTCATAGTTGTTGTATTTATCCTCATGCCATTGTTGATGTCATTATTTAACAGCATGTTTAATTGGAACCAGTTAATCCGTGCTGAATTTGTAGGGTTGGAAAATATAAAAAAATTGTTTACCACCTACCCTTATAAGGAAAGATTTTTTAATGCATTAGGCAACAACTTACGGTGGTTTGTACTCACAATGGCAATCCAGAATACTTTAGGACTCCTTTTCGGATATCTCATGGCCCGCCGAATTCTGGGGCACGAATTTTTTAAACGGGTATTTTTTCTTCCAGTTTTGTTTTCAATCGTAGCAGTAGGTTTCTTGTGGGGGCTATATCTTCGGCCGAATGGATTGCTAAATGCTGCTCTTGCGGCTGTTGGAAGAACGGACCTCCAGCATGCGTGGCTAGGTGAAGCTAAATACGCCACTTTATCCATAATTATGGTAAATATCTGGCGTTGGATTGGGTTTCCCTCATTAGTGTTTTTAGCCGCGATTGATAGTATTGGGCAGGAATATCTAGAAGCAGCCTATCTTGATGGTGCCGGCGAATGGCAAGTATTTTGGAAAATTGTATTTCCCTTAATTATACCAGCCATTACTGTTATCACTGTCCTAACCATCATAGGGAGTCTCAATGTCTTTGAACAAGTCTACACCATGGCTGGTTTAGATGGTGCACCCAACTATGCTACCGACACCATTGGGACACTCTTTTACCGGACGGCATTTGGTTCAGTCGATTCAGGAAGCCCTGAAATTGGTATTGGATCGGCAATATCTGTCGTTATTTACCTCATGACATTCTTTTTCTCACTTTTCTCAATCATCTTCACCAAAAGCAAAGAGGTGGAACTATGATTACCGATTTTCGACTTCGCAATGCAAGTGTGTTGAAAAAGATAATCCTCCTGCTTTGTTTGGCTGTTATGCTTATCTATGTCATCTTAATTTTGTACCCTTTATTCAACATGGTTGTATCTTCTTTTAAGACAACTCGCCAAATTTTACAACATCCATTTTCGTTGCCCGAAACCGTTAGCTTTGCCAATTATAAGACTCTATGGGTAGACAAAGGTTTTGCTAATTATTTTCTCAACAGTATTATTATAACAGTGAGTGCGATGGTCTTTGTGGTTCTCTTTGGCTCGATGGCATCTTTTGGTATTAGCCGTTACTCCTTCAAAGCAAATACATTGGTCTATATGCTTTTCCTTAGCGGCATTATGTTGCCTCTTAAAGCGGCCATTATTCCACTATTTTTGATTATTAAGAAGCTGGCTCTAGTGAATACACGCCTCTCCTGCATCTTTATTTTTATTGCTATGGGTATTCCTTCAACGGTTTTTATTCTTGCCGGTTTCATGAAGATGATACCTAAGGATATCGAGTATGCAGCAAGGATAGATGGATGTAGCGATTTTAGGATTTATGCACAGATATTCATGCCATTATGTGCCTCCTCAATAGCTCTAGTCACGATTTATAATGCTGTGCCCATCTGGAACGATTTTTTCTTTCCCTTAGTTTTCCTGCAAAGTGAAAAATTCAAAACGTTGCCGGTAGGATTGAGTTCCTTCTTCGGCCAAAATAGTACTAACTGGGGATTACTATTCACTGGTCTCTCGATAGCCATCGTTCCGATGGTGGTTATGTATTTGTTCATGTCTAAATACTTCATTAGGGGAATGATTGCCGGTGCTATAAAGTAGGAGTGTAAAAGGTGGAAGAAAAGGAATTGATTCAAAATCTCTATTATAAATATCACAATGCTTTGATAGATGATATTATTCCATTCTGGCAAAAGTATTCTCTCGATACCGAATATGGGGGATATTTAACTTGTCTTGACTTTGATGGAACTGTTTTTGATACCGATAAATTTGCTTGGATGCAAGGTCGTCAAATCTTCATGTTCAGCAAGCTTTGTTCCCTATATGGAGTAAACGAGGCATGGCAACAAGCGGCTAAATTGGGGCTCGATTTTATGCTTTCCTATGGGAAGGCTGCTTCGGGAGATTTTTACTTTGCTCTAAACCGGAGTGGTACGCCCTTGGTTCAACCCTATAATATCTTTAGTGATTGCTTTATGTGTATTGCGTTGGCTGCATATTCACGTATCGTGGAGAGCAAGCTTGAGCGCGATTACTATCGCCAAGAAGTACTAAGAATATACCAAAGAATTCAAGAGAGAACGGCCAATCCAAAGGGAGTCTGGAACAAACAAGTTCCAGGTTCTCGAAATCTACAGGCAATGTCGATGCCTATGATCCAAGCCATGATGGCGATTGAACTCGAAGATATTATCGATGATGCGTTAATAGAGAGTAGAATAGATGAAAGTATAGATGTGTTCATGAACCGACATGTCGATAAAAAGCTTAAATGTGTGTTTGAACGGGTCTGTGCAGATGGTAGCCACCAATTCGATATTATGGAGGGGCGCCTTTTAAATCCTGGTCATGCCTTAGAAATCTTATGGTTCCTGATGGTAATTGCTGAAAAACGGCAGGACAAAGCCCTAATAGAAGAGTTAGCTGAGATTATGTTGTGGTCCATTGAAAGAGGCTGGGATACTACCTATGGGGGTATATTTTACTATCGTGATTATCATAATCGTCCTCTCGATAAGCTTGAGTCTGACATGAAGCTCTGGTGGGTTCATGCAGAAGCTTTGTGTGCACTACTTTTAGCTTGGAAACTCACTGGAAGCGAAAAACATAAAGAATGGTTTTTAAAAGTGGATCAGTGGACTTGGCAACATTTCCCCGATTCTCAGCACGGAGAGTGGTATGGATATCTTTCTCGACAAGGAGAGGTCGCCTTATCTCTCAAAGGTGGAAAATGGAAAGGATTCTTCCACTTACCTAGAATGTTGTACAGCTGTAGTGCATGGTTGAAGGAGATGGGGGAGTTGGTGTGAGTAAAGAGTTGTGTTTTGGTATTGATGGGGGAGGCAGTGTTTCTCGGTTGCGGATAATAGAGAGAGCTACTCCTCTAGAGCCCCTCATCACTGTACATGGCAAAAGCACCAACATATTCAGTGTTGGACGTGAAGTTGCTGCTGAAAACCTTAGCACATTATTGCAACAAGGATGCTCACAGCTTGGAATAGATCCCCTTCAACTGGTCTCTGGGTGCATGGGTTCAGCTGGCTTGGGTCGGAAAAACGAGCAGTTGTTTTTCCAGGAAGTTTTTTCCCGTCTGCTACCCCATACCAGTATGCAGTTATGCAATGATGGAGAGATTTTGCTTGTCGGAGGTGTTAAAAAGTTAGAAGGATATTGCCTGATAGCTGGTACAGGTTCCTTTGCTTTAGGACGTTCTCGGGATGGAGAAAAAGTACGTGCTGGTGGCCACGGTTATATGTTAGGAGATGA
>JBBAEV010000073.1:0-3364 GCA_041655735.1 Bacilli bacterium
CATGGTGCCAAAAAATATGCCAAAGTAGTCGTTTCAAAACGGGAAGAGAGGCAGAGCCATAAAACAGAAGGTTCTTTGGAACAACAGTTGCTTGCCCTTATGGCCGATTTAAATGTCTGTTCCCAACAAGGGCTCAGTGAACGCTTTGACTCTACTATCGGCTCAGCTTCTCTTTTTATGCCGTATGGAGGTATCTACCAAGTGAGCCCCGCTCAAGTCATGGCGGCCTTGTTTCCAATAGGAGAGGGGAAAACTACTACAGCTTCTGTAATGGCTTGGGGCTATGATCCGTTCTTGATGGAGCAAGATCCTTATCAGGGGGCTTTTTCGGCAGTAGTGCACTCGGTGGCTAAGTTGGTAGCCGCCGGAGCAAATTTAGATGAGACATATCTTTCCTTCCAAGAATATTTTGGTAAAGTTGGCGCTGACCCCCACCGCTGGGCGCTCCCCTTTACAGCATTGCTGGGAGCTCTCGATGCCCAGTTGTTGCTCGAAAAAGCTGCCATTGGTGGTAAGGATTCGATGAGTGGCTCCTTTGGAGACCTTGATGTTCCTCCGACTTTAGTTAGTTTTGCCGTAAGTGCATCCAATGCAGAGAATTTAATAAGTTGTGAGTTCAAACAACCCCATCAAGCCGTGGTATTGTTAGAGGTAGACAACCAGAAAGATCTTCCCCATCTCTTCAAGCAAGTCTCTGCCCTTATAGCTGAGAAAAAGGTTGCCTCCTGCTATGCCGTTGGCTACGGCGGTATTGCTGAGGCTTTAGTGAAGATGTGTTTTGGAAATAGGATCGGGTTCTCGCTGGTTGCTAAAGTTAACCTGTTTTCCAAGCGTTATGGGTCTTTCGTATTAGCCTTGACCGAAGAGTTGCCTCTGGGGACGTTATTGGGGTACACAACTGGACAACAGCGATTTTTAGCAGATGGTTGTAACCTTTCCTTGTCTGCTCTCCAAACTGCCTTTGAGGCACCTCTAAAGCGGGTTTATCCAAGAATGATAGATAAGAAAGTAGAAGAGACTGTTCCTACCTTACATTGGGAAACAGAGCGGAGGGTCACTTCTACATTTACTACACCCTCACCAAAGGTGCTTATCCCAGTGTTTCCAGGAACGAATTGTGAGTACGATCTGCAATTTGCACTTTCTTCAGCGGGGGCGACCTGCGAAGTCTTTGTCATCAACAACCTGACTCCCCAAGGGGTCCGCGATAGTGTCAAAGGGTTTGCCAAAGCACTCTCCACAAGTCAGATACTCTTTTTGCCCGGAGGATTCTCCGGTGGAGATGAACCGGATGGGTCGGGAAAATTCATTGCTGCTTTTTTACGTAACCCCCTCATTGCTGAACAGATTATGCGCTTGTTGGAGGTCAGGGATGGGTTGATAGGTGGGATTTGTAATGGATTTCAGGCGTTGATTAAACTAGGACTATTACCCTATGGGAAAATGATTACTCCTTCTGAGGATGATCCTACCTTGACTTTCAACCTGCTAGCGCGACACCAATCTATGTTAGTTCGCACAAGGGTAGCTTCCACCCTCTCGCCATGGATGAGTAGTTATAAGGTGGGGGACATCTTTCTTGTTCCTATCTCGCATGGGGAGGGACGCTTCATCTGCAAAGATGCGGTCATGGACCAATTGGTCCAAAATGGACAGGTTGCTTGCCAGTATGTCGACTTAGAGGGGCGGGCTACCATGAACCTACCGTTCAACCCCAATGGTTCAGCTTATGCCTTGGAAGCCCTTTCTTCTCCTGATGGTCGCGTGTTTGGGAGGATGGCCCATAGCGAACGAGCGACCAAAGAACTCTATAAGAATACTCCTTACAGGGGCGATGATAGATTGTTTGTAAATGGAGTCCGCTACTTTTCCTAAGAGAAGAAGCATGTATCGCTAAAGCATTGCAGAGGAAGTAGGGCTATGTAAGATTGTTGTTCAGGGCTGATCTTTGTCTTTTAGCGACCCGGCCAGATATTAAGCTCTAGTGAGCTTTTTGAAATAATAGTACACATACTCATATGAAGTTGCTATCTTGTCACTAATCGAAACAACCACACTTTCAAGATAGCGGGGCATGATCTTAGTCTTGGGGAACATATGTTTGACAATGATGTCGGCTTCACGTTCGCTGACTGCAAAATACTTCTTGGCATTTGCCAGGGCAATTTTAGGGTGTTCTTGACCATGGAGAGCTTTGGCACGGTCGGTAGCTTTTCGCTCTCTCCAGTCATAGAGGAAGAAATCGTGTAATAGCCCACCACGTGCAGCTGCCTTATAATCTAATTTCAGTACTCTTGAGATTACATAAGAGATGTAGGCAACCCGTAAGACATGGTCATAGATATAATCAGTATGATGAAAATAGGTCTTGAGTTTCAAAAACTCTTCATGCCTTAAAATATCATGGACAAGGTGAAAGAATTCTTTTTGTTTTGGGCGAGGGATATGGGTTGGAATTACCCCTGTGCGGATCATAAAAAAATGGATATGGAACCCTAGTAACATTATCAAAAGCAGGATGAGAGAAAAAAAGAAGATTGAGCTATCGCTTAGGGGGCGGTAATAGGTTGAAAATGTATTTGAAATCAAAAAAGTTAGAAAAAGACCACCCGATAAACTAAAGAGTCTTTTCAGTTGTTGTTGGTTCCATTTTCCGAAGATGCCGGTCGCTTGTGAAATGTACAGTATGTTGCTCCCACTTGTAGAATGGTCTTAAGGTATCGAAATCTGGTGGTAGCGTCAAGGGTAATATAGCAGATCCAATGCCTTTTTTCCCCTGGACGGTTCTCCTTCATGCTGCTAGGATTAACCAAAGAAGAGAAGGTTATATGAAACATATTAAAGTTGCTGCTGCAGTTTTTATCCAACACAACAAAGTTTTTGCCGCTCAAAGGAAGAATGAGGGAGAATTAGCCTTGTACTGGGAGTTCCCGGGGGGCAAATTAGAACATGGAGAAAGTGGTGAAGAGGCAGCTATACGGGAGATTAAAGAAGAACTATCGGCAGAGATTGCCGTGGTAAAATATTTGACGACTGTTGTGCATCAATATACTACTTTCAAAATTACCCTGATTGCCTATCTATGCGAAGTGAAGAGTGGGAACCTCACGATATCTGAGCATATCGCCTCGCGTTGGTTAGCTAAAGAAGAGCTCCATACAGTCGAATGGGCCGCCGCCGATCTACCTATTGTTGCGCTTGTTGAAAAGATGTTGAGGTAGTAGCGATGGCGACTTCAATCGATAGAAAGCTAGCTACGAGTTTAGAAACTGGTTTTATTGATTACGCTGTACCATCTGCTGAAGATTATAGACCTCGTTTAATTTTAAACAATCCTCCCACAAATAATGTCTTGTCGACCCTC
>JBBAEV010000074.1:0-3363 GCA_041655735.1 Bacilli bacterium
TTCTCCATTATAAGAGTAAATCAACCGTTGGAGAGGTTGTGAAATGGAACGGAATGGAGCCAATCGTTGTGGTAAAGCGCTCATCCACCAACCACTGTTTCCAAGCCATCCTCCAATCGACTCAGGACCAGACTGCGCATATGATGTTAATAACAACTCCATGGTGTGATGTTCGAGATCTATTAGGCTATTAGAATAGTTCAACGGCGAGTTTTTACTTATTCGTGGAATGGCATTTATAGCCTGTGAAATAATTTTTTCGTCAACAAGTTGGGTAATATCATGAGTATCCAATAAACATTGATTAGTTTCAAAACCCGGTTTACTAAAAACCGGTCCTTGCCACTGATCATCCAAGCTTCGTAAATTATATTGCATAATACTAAAGTTTGGAGAATAAACAGCCCCCTTTCGGTGCCTTCTAATCCGTCCTGCCAATTGGATAAGAGAACGAAAAGAAGAAGGCTCTACAATGGCCCAATCAAAATCATGATCTCTTCCAACTTCTTCCACCGGTGTGCAAACGAGTAAAAATGTCATGTGTTTTAATTTTGATTGATCTAAATGTACTCGAATAATATCGTTTGAAAAGGCTTGTGAACGACTTTGATCTTTACATTTTAATACTGCATCTAAATGTTTTTCTTGTTCACTTCGCAAGAGAAGGACCTGCCTACTATGATATGCTAAAACTCGTACGTCAAAATCTTCAGGATAATCTGCACGAAGAAGATATTCAGATAATTCAATGCAAGATTTAATATGAGCAACTCGAATACAACCAAATGAGACTTTGATACCTGTGTTTGGATCAGAATACGAGTGTAGGTGGTGTAAATGAATCAACTCTTTCCGAATAGAATCGAAGTATACTGCCTTTCGCTCTATTAAACTCTCTTTGGCAAATAATTCGGGGCACGGTACAATATAACCTTTTCTTCTGACACCGTGTTTTTGCTCATTTTCCAGAATTTTTTTTGCCCGCTTTGTAATAAAATCATTGTGGTTTTTCTGATAAATCTGACATGCTTCATCAATTGAAATTCCAGAATTTGTTACAACCTTAGTGTTGAACTCATCAACCCATCCACAACCAATTTTTGATTTGAGGTTTCTTGATTTTGCATACATCGTCCATCCATCTAAATAGACCCGGAAATATCCTTCAGCTAAATCTGGCGGTATTGTTGCGGAAGAAATTATAACTTTTCTCCCTAGCATTCCCGCCATGTGAATTAATCGTCCAATAGCTATTAAATCCGAACCAGAAAAATCATCGATTTCATCTATTACTAAATCGGAAGACATTAAACGGAGAAATGGAAGCATCCAGCGTCCTCCACGAACTGTTTCAGAGGCCACCATCATATAGTCTATCGTGCAAACAAGAACAGGAGAATATAAAAGCTTGCGCGCTTTTTCATCCTTTAAAATAATTGAGAGTTTTGATTCTGGTATGGTGGATTCATAAATAATATCACCTTCTAAAAGGGGTTCAGTTGATTCTGAGCCTTCTTCAAGCGTTGTTTGTCTGTGAAGATTTTCAACGGCTTTAGATCCAATAAGAATTGCGAGTTCGGTATCGTCTAATCCGATTCTATCGCGGTATTCATCTCCAGTTTGGAGGGTAAGAGTTCTCAAACCCAAAGCCAAAACAAATCGAAGGCTATCACCATCTTTAGATAAAGCTCGGACTAATTTAGCATTTGCGAAAGTTTTTCCATAACCGGTACTTGCCATATTTACTGTAAAAAGACCATATTTAGGAGAAGTGTCTTCGCCGAAAATATTTTGTTTCCAGTTAATAACTTTGTCTACGGCTTTATCTTGCCAGTAAAAAGGAGAATTCGTAAGAGCTCTTCTTTTTAGAGCGCGAACATCTTTTACACAATCTAAATCATGCTCAAATTGCGGTAAAAGATGGGCTATTGAGAGAGCTTCCCGTTCTACTCCTAAAAGATGTTCATCCAAACGTTGTTTCAAATTTCCGTTAGTATAAGTATTCGCGTATAATTCTAAATTTTTTGGCCATCTTGCATCTGCATCCATAGACGAAAATAAATGATCGCCGAACATTAAACATAATCTCGAATAATAGAGAATTGGCCGTATAGAGTTTATCGCTACTGCTTGTTCAAAAAGAGATAGATGAGTTGAAGCTTTTGTAGCCCACTTTTGGATTTTCATTATCCAATTTTTTGAATTAAAGGGCAAACCGTTGGGGAATGAAAAACAAGAATGAGTTGGTTCTAAATTCCAATACCCCCAATCTTGTTTGATGATTTCCTTAAACGATTCGGGAAATGAATTGAGCGAGCCTTGCCATTGTTTCCCTTCCATATAACTGGGTAGTCGATGGTGGGATAGAATCAACCAAACTATCATAAAAGCAAAATTTGGCAATCCAGCGAAAGGTCTTGGTTCGTCTTTTATCTGCAGAAGCGACGATTTGATAGTGTCGCTATCGAAAATTCCTTTAGCAAGAAAAGATAACCATTCAGTATCAGTACTGCCCGACTGTTTAATAATAGCAACTATAATAAGAGCTGAAATCCATTCGTGTCTTAAAGGGTCACTAATACGTTTATTTGGCTGTAGAAGCTTTTCCTGAAATGATTGACAAGCTTTTCCTACGTCGTGAAATAATGCCGCCAACGCTGATAATGATTGTACTAATGGATGAAAGTGCCAGTCATTCTCCCAAGCCACTTTAAGTACGTTTTGTTTGGTTTTACTAACAGGGATTTTACCATCAGGATTAAAACAATTTCTTCTTCCTACTATCCAGAGAACTTCCATGCTATTCCTACCGCGTACAAGATGGCAAGCCACAGCGGTGTTTTTACTGGCTGTTTTTTTTAATAATTTTTTTACAGCGAGAAGGCCTTCTTGTGTAATGATAGTTCTCCATGTACGATCTCCAATACGGTCAGCGAATGAATCGAGGACTCGACAAGTTTTCTTAATTGCGTTTTTCTGACATTGGGAGATGAAAAAAACAATCATTTTTCCTCCGTGAGATAGGGCTTAAGAGCTGCTTCTTTCACACTATTGAACATAAAATCTAATGCACGATGTTTTGAAAATGCTTCAAGGCAAGTTTCACGAAATTCCCGTTCGGAACACTCTTCTCTAGCGCACAAAAAGGCCCAAGGCAAGACTAAGGCATCTTTGATAAGGTCCGCAACATCAAATACTAAAGCCCCACGTCTGGTTTTACCATGCATAACGGCGAAACCATGAGGGATCCCGAGTACCCACAAAGTGGTTGCTGCCAGCCCGTAGGCAAGGTAATTTCCGTGATTCAAAAAAGAATTGGCTAAATCAGCAGGAATATCTCTATCTCTGGTTAAAAAATTATTA
>JBBAEV010000075.1:0-3362 GCA_041655735.1 Bacilli bacterium
TTATAAAATATATATATGGAAAATTCCAAATGTCTACTTCACTACGTTACAAGAGTTCACTTATAGAGGGATTACATTATCGGTACCTAATCAAGTTGAAGATTATCTAACATTGCGCTATGGAAATTGGCACATTCCTGATGCACACTGGGTTTACTGGCGTGATGATAAAACTCTTTTTGAGATACTGCCTGAAAATGTTGAATCAACAAAGGAGAACCCTGATGCCTAAAGAAAAATCTCAACTGATGATTAATCCATTAATTGTTATTTCAGGCTTTGGTTGGAGTGGTTCTGGAGCAGTAGTTGACTTCCTTTTAGATAACTACTCCACTGACATTGCGGGTTCAGATGAAATAATTTTCTTCTGGATTTTCTTAAGATTAGTCAAACAAGCTAAAAATAGAAATAAAATTAGCGTTTCTTCTGAAGATGCTATGTTATTTTGTGCGAAGATCCCCTCTTCTTTTGCAAGAGATAAAAGAGAACAATATGAGAAAACTTTTACTACTTACTTCCAACATACTAAAAATGGAAGAGAAAAATATACACTCCTTGCGCAGCAAATATTAGACGAACTCGTAAAGATGAGTAGAAGAACTAGAAATCAAAATTTTGATGAGAAAAGAATAAGCTGGTTAGCTGAAAAACTCTTAATACTTTTTCAGGAATTATTTCAAGGTAACAATAAGCTTTTATATATCTATGATAACTTATTCCACCCCCACGATATTTCTATTTTTCATCATTCTGACTTCTCTACCTTCGACCGTGTTGTACTTTTTTGCATAGATAGAGATCCACGAGATCAGTTTTATGAACAGTACGAACGTTATTCTTCTGGACTCGGTCAGTGGCACACTCTAAAACTTCGCCAAAAGGTCATGACCGAATTTGCTCAGACCCGTTTCTTTAGAATGGTATTAAAGCTCACAATAGTAAAATTCTTCGCTGCGTGCATCTTTGTACGTATGTATAGGAAGAAAAGAATACTTTTTAATCAAGCTATTGCTCAATTACAAGAGAAAAACCTCACGATACACTATCTCTTGTTTGAAGATTTTGTTTGTAATAGAGACAATACTCGCGACAAAGTAGCCCTAGAATTTGAAAAATATGCTGACAAAAAAGAATTGAATCCATTAGAAGAAAATAAGAATCGATTTATACCTGAACAATCGAAACAGAATATCGGAAAATACACTCGTGACAGAGCAGCATGTGTCTATGCATATATTAAAAAGAAAACATCACAAATGAATTTATAAATTAAACAAATCCACCGAGTTCATTACTAGTTTGTTAACAAAAAATAATCAAAGCAAAAATTGTTCAGATTGCTATTAAATGGCTGAGATGTTAAGATTTTTCCAATATTTTAGTTTCTTTTGGAGATTTAATGCGTATTGGGGAAGTATGTAATCTTGAAATAATTCAACTATTTAATACATATAATATTGAATATTGGTTGGATAGTGGCACTTTACTAGGCATGTATCGGTCGAAATCATATATTCCATGGGATAATGACATCGATATTGGTATTTGGGATAGTCAGCTGCAAAATATTTTTAAGCTTAAAAAGGAAATTCGGCAGAAAGGGTTTTTAATATCCTCCTTAAGGAAATATAATAAAATTATATATGGATTAACAATACAAAGTAAACATAATAAAAAAGAACTGCCCCTTCATGTCCATGTCTATTTTAAACATAATAATACCGCTTGGTCTCCCCAGACTGTTATTTACAGCGAAAAATTTCCGGAACCGTCCTGGGTTTCTGAAAACCCCAGTTCAATAAGAAAGTTTCTCACTACATGTAAAAATACTGCGAAAAGTGTAAAAGACCATGACACCCCATTTCTCAAACGATTAATTGGGTTAATTTTTTGCTACCCTATATGGGGTAGTTTGTTTGTAATCAAAATAAAACTCGATAGGAAATATTGGGAGGCTCTATGGCCCTTCAGCCTCTATCATAGAATCTATACATGGATTATACCAGCTAGTTTTTTTGAATCATTCACAAAAATTAGAGTTGATGATTCAGAGTTTAACATTCCTTTAAAGACTGAAGAATATTTGACATATAGATATAATAACTGGGAAATACCTGTCCAAAATTGGACATATTGGAAAGATGATGGAAGCATTTTCCCCTTCTCTCCTGAAATCGCTCTCCAAAAAATTGCAACTAAAAATGAAAATATGTAATATGGAAAAATTCAGTCTACTGTTATGATATAATGTACGGTTAAAGCAGTACATTCTGCACAAAGTGAAGGAGGCCCAATGCAAGCAATTATATTAAACTCTGGTAAAGGTTCCCGCCTTGAAGAATTAACCGATAATACTCCGAAAGGGCTTGTTACTCTAGATAACAACACAACATTGCTCTCGTGCCAATTAGATTCTCTGTTTACCTGTAAAGTGGACAATATTATCATTACCACTGGGTACCTTGAAGATCATTATAAAGAATACCTTAAAAAGCGCTACCCAGAAGCATCCATTCGCCTCGTTTTTAATGAGGCCTACGCTACCACTAATTATATAGTTTCACTCGATAAGCTCTCTCACATCCCTTTTGATCAAGATATTATTTTAATGCATGGCGATTTAGTTTTTTCCCTTGATGTCATCCAAGATCTCATTGCCCAAAAAGAGAGCTCTGTAGTCATCGACACCTTAGCCCCGATCCCAGAGAAAGATTTTAAGGCAAGGGTTGGTCAAAACAATTTGGTGCAAGAAATTGGAGTTAATGTATTTGGAAATGGTAGTTATGCTTGTCAGCCACTCTACAAACTCAAATGTCAAGACTGGGCGGCATGGCAAAAGGTTATCCGTACTTTTTGTGAGTCTGGAGAAACTGCAGTCTATGCTGAGGTTGCCTTGAATTCAATATTGAATAATCTAGCACTTCACCCCTATGATGTTAAAGGTAGGTTATGTATGGAAGTCGATAATAAAAAGGACTTACAACGGGCTAGAAAATTATTCAAATCAAATTTTACCAAATAGAATTGGAGAAAAAATGAAAAAAGTATACGTTGCTATGAGCGCCGATATAATCCACGTTGGTCACATAAATTTATTAAAAACGGCAGCTGAATATGGGGAACTATATGTCGGAGTGCTCACTGATGAATCGATAGCAGAATATAAAAGATACCCCCTTATGCCCTTAGAGCAAAGGATGACTATTATTAAATCTTTAAAGGGCGTTAGCCAGGTGTTAGTTCAAAAAAGCCTCGATTATGAGGAGAATTTACGTCTCATTAAACCTGATTATGTCGTACATGGAGATGACTGGAGAACAGGAATTCAAAGTACTATTCGCATGCGTGTTATTGAAATCCTC
>JBBAEV010000076.1:0-3333 GCA_041655735.1 Bacilli bacterium
GAAAAATTGATAAACAGTTTGCCAGAGACCTGCAAAAACCGGGAAAGGAAGTTCTAAAGGTTGAAGGTTTTACATCAAAGGGTGTTTTTAGTAACATTAACTTCTCAGTCCGTGAACGAGAAATAGTTGGTTTTTCTGGGTTAGTTGGATCTGGTCGCACAGAAGTGATGCGGGCAGTTTTTGGAATTGATAAGTTTGATTCAGGTTCTCTACATTTTTATGGAAATAAGGTCGAAAAATCGGATCCGCTTAAATCGGTGAAATTAAAACTTGCATTTATTCCTGAAGATAGAAAAAGTGAGGGAACCTGTTTAAATCTAAATATACGCGATAATATTATTCTCGCCTCGATGGCTTCAATATTTAAATCTGGAATTATTAATTTACACGAAGAAAAGAAATTAGTAACTCAAGCAATTAAAGATCTCGATATAAAGACACCATCAATGCAACAAAAAGTAAAATTCTTATCTGGAGGTAACCAGCAGAAAGTTGTCTTAGCTAAGTGGCTTTTAACCAAATCTAAAATATTTATTTTCGATGAACCAACTCGGGGAATCGATGTAGGAGCAAAGGCCGAGTTCCATAAACTAATAAACCTATTAGTCAAAGAGGGAGCTGGTGTCATCATGATCTCTTCTGAAATGCCTGAAGTAATTGGCATGAGCGATAGGATCTTTGTGATGAAAGAAGGAACTATCGTTCAAGAATTTTCCAGAGAAGAAGCAAGTCAAGAAAAAATACTGAAAGCAGCGATTGGTTAATCTTGTAATATTAAGGAGTGCATTACTTATGGGCAAAAAAGGTAAGAAATTACATTTGAGCGGACCAGCGATTATTCTAATAGTATTAGTTGTTGTGTCTAGCTTGTTTATTAACTCATTTATAAGAATAGGAAATATTAATAATATACTACGGCAGGCTAGTATGCTCTCTCTAGTGGCAATGGGGCAATGTATTGTAATTCTTTTGGCTGGAATTGACTTATCTCAAGGGTCCGTGATGGGACTTACAGGGGTTTCAACTGCACTGATCCTCTCAAAAGGCGTTCCATTAGTACCCGGAATTATTCTTGGCTTAGCTATTGCAATGTTCTGTGGCTTAATTAACGGATATTTGATCTCCTATGTGAAAATCCCTCAATTTGTGGCTACATTCGGTATGTTTGGTATGGCCCTAGGGGTAGCATTGGTCATTAGTGACAGTAGGGTTATTTGGGGTTTCCCGGAAACAGTGAGAGTGATCCATGATGGTGAAATTCTTGGCATCTCAGCCCCTTTTGTTATCGTGGGCATTATATATCTAATCATGTTTTGGCTCTTAAAATTTACCCGTTTCGGTACGAGCATCTATGCAATTGGTGGAAATGCGACTGCGGCTGAACTATCAGGAATGCCAGTAAAAAGAAACGTGATGCTTAGTTATGGAATAAGTGGTCTATTGGCTGGGGCAGCGGGCATTATGTTGATGGCAAGGATGAATTCAGCTCGAGCAATTATGGGAACAGGATATGAATTTGAGGCTATTGCTGCAGTGATTTTAGGTGGTACCAATAGATTGGGCGGTAAAGGTGGGGCAGTAGAAACAATTACAGGTGTACTTATTTTAGCTGTTGTTAGAAACGCGCTAAATTTAATCGGAGTTAGTGTGTATCTCCAAATGGTTGCTGTGGGCTTTGTTCTGATTGTTGTCTATATAATTAACCAGAATAAAGGAAGTAATCCACTGCGGAAATGGTTTCCTGTTAAGAATAAGGGATTAGTGAGTGGAACTACTGGAAATGGGAACGGGAGGTAGAAAAATGAAATTCAAGAACAAGCTTGCACAAATTGCCAGTTCTCTACGTGATACAAATACAAGTAGGGCGTTATTTACATTACTAATATTTTTTGTTGCAAGTACTATCTTTGTAAATAGATTTTTCACATTGAACAATCTGATTAATGTATTGAGACAAAGTGCATTGGTATTTTCATTCTCGATTGGTATGGCGATTGCAATGCTGTTGGCTGGACTTGATCTTTCTATAGGAGCTGTTGCGGCTTATTCAGGTGTTCTTGCAGCCAGTTTGATTAGTAATGGGTACATAGTTTTGGGAATAATTGTCGGACTCTTAGTCGGGATAACGTGTGGGCTAATATCTGGAGTGATCATCTCTAAATATAAAGTACCACCTTTTATTATGACATTTGGCATGATGAAGATTGCTAGTGGGTTGGCTCTAAATTTTACAAAAGGTGAATCTATCTATGGATTAAGTGATAAATTTAGGTGGATTGGTGTTGGAACGATAGGTCTAATTCCTGCTCCACTAATTATTTGTACTGTATTACTCATTTTGCTAGCCTATTTTGGTAAACGTTCTGTCTTAGGACGTCGAATATATGCTGTAGGGAGCAATAGGAACGCCGCTCGATTTTCTGGAATACCATGTGAACGCACCTTGATGATTGGATATGCTTTAAGCGGCTTGTTTTCGGGAATTGCGGGATTAATGTTCGTTGCTCGTTTGGGTTCAGCTGAAGGTATTATGGGTGACGGTTGGCCGTTGCAGGCTATTGCAGCTTGTGTACTTGGAGGAGTTTCTTTTGCTGGTGGAGAAGGGACTATCCAAGGAGCAGCTATTGGGGCCTTGTGTGTTGCTATTATGTATAACGTTCTAAATCTTCTTGGGGTTTCTCCCTCATGGCAACAATTCTTAATAGGTTTCGTAATTATATTTGTCATTTCAATCGATTTTATAAAATCGCAAATTATTCGTAAGAAAAATATTAGTAATAAATTGCGGACTATGCAAAAAACTGCATAGATAAATGTGTTTGTAATAGAGTGAAAACTCTAAAATATAAAAAGAGGAGAAGGAAGTATGAAAAAAACATTGTTTTTAGTACTTATCGTGTTGGTGGTGTTTTCTGGCGTAGTGTTTGCTCAGGGTCAGAAAGATACACCGAAAGAATCTGACAATTTGCATGTTGCATTAATTGTCAAGAATTTGTCTAATCCGTTCTTTGTTTACATGAAATGGGGTGGGGAAGCTGCTGCTAACAAGTATGGTGTCGATTATACCTGTCTTGCCCCTGAACAAGATGGTAACGTAGAAGCACAGATCCGGATTATGGAAGACTTGATTCAAAAAGGTGTCGACGCAATAGTCGTTGTTCCAATTGACTCTCGTGGAATCGTTGCTGGTATTGAGCGAGCAAACAAAGCTGGCGTTCCTGTATTTGTTTCAAACACAAGAGCTCTAGGTGGTGAGTTTCTGTCTTTTGCAGGAATCGACCACACCGCAATGGCTGAAGAAATGGCACGGTACGTTGTTAAATCTTTAAATGG
>JBBAEV010000077.1:0-3301 GCA_041655735.1 Bacilli bacterium
AATCATTTATTTTTCTTCCAAGATTGTTTTATTAAACTTAAAATGTATTCGATGTTTTCATCATTTTTAACCGTTATTTCATAATCACCATTACCCCATTTTCCAATGTCTTTAACATTTCTCGCAATTTTATTATGATCGTTTAATTTGCCTAATTTTAAAGTAATTAAGACTTTTAATGAACTTCTATAGAAAACAATATCAACTATATTAGTACTACCTTTAAAAGCAACATATGCCTTTTTAGCCTCACATCATTTACAAACGTACAGTAAATTTTCGATATTTTTTATGACAAAAAACGGATTAAAATTCGATGGTTTTTCGATTGAATTTAGTTTCTAATTTAAATTGTGCAATTTATTAATCAGTAAATACATCACTTAATAACACCCAGTTGTCGTTTTCCATATTGTCTACATATTCTGAATTACATAAATACAGCCAACCGTTTTTATCATAATCCCTAACAATTCCAAATTTAATATTATGTTCAGTAGTATACTTTTTTAAAGCTTCAAACTTGTTTTCGACTTTAATATCAATGTTTTTCGATTGACCACTAGCTGACTCGCCACCTTTAGCCTCAATAATCCAAATATTATTTTTATGATCACATAATATATAATCAGGATAGAAGTGCCATCTTTTATTAATTGCATCTACATAAACTATTGAAAAGTACTCTGCTGCTTTGTCTCCATTTTTATAAAACCATTTTATATTTTTATTGTTTTCACAAAAATGTTCAAATAACCTCTCACTTGTTGATTTAATAGTACTACTTGGATAATCTATGTAGACATTTTTATTGTAAATTTCAGTATCTTTCATAGCTTTGTCATACTTAATATAATTTTGTTGTGGAAAGCTCCATTTTACCGTTTTCACTTCCTCTAGATCCATTTTTTGTTGCCTTGCTTTCTGAGAAACAGCTTCATGGAAATCATGTTTTAAAAGACTTTCATTATTTATTACAAAAGCATAAAACTCAATCAAAGATAAATTAACAAACTTTTTAGTAAACAGTTTGCCTTTAAAAAACATTCGCTCTAGCATTAATCTAGTACGATCATATCTTATTCCAATTCTTGAAGATATTATTCCAATGGAATATCTAAGTTCAAAACCATTTTTACTAGTAGTAACTGATGACTCAACTCTAATTCTATTAGCTGATTCAAACTCATCTGAATGTATCTTAATTATTTTATCCTGAACTATATTACTTTCAATAGTATCTTTAAACTTATAACCACGTGATTCTAAAATAGTTTGATTATTTTTTTTACTTGTTGTTAATTTATATTTATCTATAAAGTATTGATGTAAAATCGCAAATGTTTGTCTATCATCAAAACCATCATATTCACTACTGGCTATTTCTTTAATTAACGAAAATTCTTTATATTCATTTTTTAGAAATATAACTTTAGAATCCGCAGCATTATTTCCAAGTTCTTGTCTTACTGTCTCTTCATATTTTTCATCAAAAGTATATAGATAACAATTATCAAGTAGAATATTATCATAATGATGGGCTTCTGGCATTCTTCTAATTCTACCTAAAGTTTGCGTTTCAAAATCTTCACTCATATTTTCTCTTAATTTTACTAAAATTTTTGCCCGTGGACAATCCCAGCCAGTCGAAATTGCTTGTTTCATTATTAAAACAGAAGGTTGAGCAAAATTATCTTCTATATTTTCAATATTTTCTTTTCTATCAGCAAGCCATATAGCAAGATTACCGTGATCATAAGTATATTCTTTAGTTTTTAGTATTTTTTCTATTTGTTTAATTAAGTCATCTGAATTATTAGGTACTTGAATAATTATAAGTGGATTTACTCTAAGACCTTTTTTATCATATTCTTTTCTAATGCTTTTTCTTTTATTAAGTGCTAAGTCAATTAAATATTCATGTTCATTACTAAGTATATCTTGATTTGATACATTTTCATTAATGTATAAAGCTCTTGTAATTAAACCTTCAGCTATTACATCTAATTCATTTACCTCTATAAAAGCAGCTTCTTTGTTCGTTTTAGTAGTAGCACTAACCCTTACAACATATTCTGGCTCTAAATATTCGATAATAGCTTCTGCTTTAATAGTTTTATTTATATGTTCTTCATCAACGATAGCAATAAAATTTAAACCTTTATTATGAGCTTCACGGATGCGTTCAAATAAATTTTTTCTCTCTGTTTCTTTTAAAGCATTATTTCCTTTTTTAGTAATTGTTTCCCAGTTTATAAAAGCAGTATCTTTAGCGTCAAATCCTTGTAGTAAAACTTCTTGAATAAATTTAGTAGAATGTTTTGGTAAAAATTTCCCCATTTTTTCATTACTTTGTTCTTCAAGATCTCCTTTACCTGGGGTAAGCCAAACAAATACTGTGTTCTTATTTTCTTTTAGATATTCTTCTATATAAGAAAGTAAGATAATAGTTTTACCACCCCCAGTAGGTGCTTGTAATAAAACTTCTTTTTTATCGCCAACAGTTGTATAATCTAATAGTTTATTAACTGTTTTTATTTGAAAATCTTTTAGTTTAATACCTTGCATTATAATACCTCCATTATTTCATCTTCAAAATAGTATTCGGGAATAATAAATACTTCTATATTATTATCTCTAAATTTTTGTTCTTGTTCTCCTGTAAGTAATACATCAGAAGAAATATATATAATTTCACATTTCTTTAAGTCGTTTTCGTTATTAGAAAATTGATCGAGCTCGTTTTCATTTAAATAAACTCTAATTTTTTTATCATCTATATTTATACCGTTTTCAAGTTCAATTAAATTTTTAATATTAACAAGCAAATTACTATGCAGATTTTCTTTTTCATTATTTATTCTAGGAATATAAGAGGTTTTAAAATATTTTAAATTAGCTGGTATACCTTCAGAATATATACTACCATCTTTTCTTTTTCCAGTAATTACTGTTTTTATTCTTTGATAAGTTATATCTTCACAAATATTATTTTCATTATTAGTGCATAAAATAAATTGTCTGTTGCCACCATCTTCTTTATTAAGTTCTAAAACTGCTTGTGCAGTAGTTCCTGAACCGGCAAAGAAATCAAGTGCTATTGCATTTTTGTTGGTTGCAATTATTGCATAAAGACAATCATATACATTATATAAAGATTTTGGGTACTCAAAATTATTACCAATAACAATATTATTTAACATCTTTTTTCCGTATTCATTCGCATCATATTTAGGATCAACCCAAACAGTTCTGTATGTACCAAAATTTTTTCCTAAATAAATTTCAAAATTATTGTTTA
>JBBAEV010000078.1:0-3080 GCA_041655735.1 Bacilli bacterium
CTCCCAAGTCTCGGATCGCGAGAGATTTAAAGAGAAATCCTAGGGTGTTCATATCATATAGGAGATCACGCGGAAATGCTTGCAAGAAATATGCTGCAATTATGTCTGGCATAAGATCTAAGAACAGATATCACCTTACGCTCGTCACGTGAGACACCATCAACGGTGGTGATATCAGACTTTACGATTGCATCACAGTACCCTATTATTTGACGTCGGTTAATGTCCTCATTTTTTCCGATCGTACTTGGCCACCCACCTCGCGTGATAAGTCGAGCATAATCTTCAATTCTCAAAGTTGAGCGTGAGGCTATGTTGGAGGGGGTCTCGAACAAATCGGCAAGACTAATTGTTCCATTGGAGTCATTTGACTCAAAAAGACTCATAGTGTACATCTTCATTCGTGACATACGGCCCGCTCCAGAGTGTTTTAGCTTTTTCTCATCTACAGAAGTTGAACCAATTAAGATATAGAGGCCAACGACTCTTTTTTCATCGACGTCATGCCTCACTGCATCCCAAAGTTGTGGGGCCATTTGCCACTGGTCAATCAATCTTGGGTTTTCACCCTCCAACAAAAGGGAAGGTGATATTTCGGCTAAGTGCATATAGCTCTCTTGATGATCAGGAGATTGCATACTTAGCGTGCTCTGCGCAATCTGTTTCGCTGTCGTTGTTTTGCACACCACTTTGGTCCAGCTTGCAAAACTCCTCCAAAGGCTTGCAACTCTTCTCGAAGTAGTAAATCCATGACACGTGGCAAATACTTCTTCATGATTATCTTCTCTTGGATTCTAGCATGAATGTGGGTTTAATAGAAAAAAGTTGAAAAAATCACCCATCAATACATAACCAAAATTCAAATATGATTTTAGTAACTTTGTAAAGAACTAGGTCAAGCAATAAGAAGTAAAACGTCGAGCTCATGTACCGCTATAAAGGGTATAAATCAAGTATCCCCTTTATTCTTAGATTGATTCTCATTGGTTCTTGTATAAGTGGTTTCGTTACTAGCAGGAGTTATACATCCAGATCTGTCCATAATCGTTTAACTTACATCGATGATGCTCCGTATCATTTGGAAGAATTTGAATAGATCGGTCTTTCTCGCCGCATCGGGTGTAACTATTAATTTTTCTTAAAAGGATTTAACTTACTATTCCAAGTATCAAAAGTAGCTACTTCTTCCAAAGGTTTTCTAACCTGAACAGAATGTTCAAGTTCCTGATGTTTTTCATTTAGTGCTGCAACATCGCCCGGGTAGCCAAGAATGATAAGTGTTTTAAGAATATTCTTTTCATCTATGTTAAGAACTTCTTTGGCCGCTTGTGCATTAAAACCAGCAATTGGGTGAGCGTACAAGCCTTCGGCAAAAGCTTGCATTTGGTAAGCCATAGCGGCCATACCTAGTTCAAACGGAGCATATTGGCGATCTCCCATAACCAAGCTCCACTCTGGATTAGTCACAAAAGCGGCAATCGCGGGAGCTCTTTGGGCCCAGTAGTTACCTCTCGAGAGAGTTGTTTTCAACTCTTCTAAGATGGTCTCATTAACTACCGTAATAATTCGCCAAGGTTGGTTATTCCCACTTGAGGGGGCTAAATGAGCCGCTTCAACAAGTCGGAGTAACACTTCAGAAGGAATCGGATCTGTTTTTAAAGCGCGGTAAGCTCGACGAACGATAAGGGCCTCTAAGACTGCCATATGCATTTACTCCTATTGTTATAGTTGCCTTTTAAACCTACCAGCTCTTGAGGTTGGCGTAAAGTGATATTTTTCGTAATTGATGAAATACAATTTAAACTTTATAACTCAAAAACTAACTTTCTCAATGTAGTCCTTCACAGAGAAGAGCCAGCAACTTATTGCAGAAAAAAATAATGTTATATTTCTATTAAGAAGGCCTCCAGCAAAGAGCATGGAGGCTATTAAAATAATAAGAATAAGATACGAAACAGGAGTTTTTATAAACTTTCCTTTTTTATCTCTTTTTATTACTAGCAGATGTATTCAAACCACACGTAATTAATCACTTCATCTTCTTTGGCTTCAACAGCATGGAGACAATCTTTTGGAGTGAAAGTCATATCACCTTGCTTCAATTCTACAGTTTTGTTATCTGCAGTGTAGCGGATCGAGTTGTCTTCCAGACCATAGTACCACTGTGCCAGATCTTCGTGCTTATGATTGCCAACAAAGTTCGGGCCTTTACCTCTTACAACACCCATACTGGCTAGGCCGAGTCCACAAATTTCATCATGCTGGATGACCGAATAAGAGAGCAGGTCGGGACCTTTGAATTTTTCTTCATAACGAAGACACTGTGAGACAGGGCAGAAATGGGGCAATGCCATTCTAGCAAATTCTAATTTAGCAGCTTCCTCTTCAATAAGATCAACCGTAATTTCCAACCACTCTAAACCTTCTGTTGCATAGAACGCAAATCTTTCAGAATCGTACAAAGGAACAAACAAAGCATTCTCGTTAATGTTATATGAAGTTGATTCCGTTGCAATATAGCCCTTACCCTTGGTAAAAAAGAAAATTTGGCTCTTTTCACCCTTTTTATAGGTTTCAAGCTCTACATGATGACCTTTGTCTAATTCACATTGGTAGGTGTTGATCCGTGGGAAAGCCCCTTCCAAGCGGATTGTTTTAGCAAATCCATCTTTCTTTTGGCTTGAGAGGTCTACCCTCTTTTGAAACTTAAGAACACTCATTCTAAATCCTCCTAAATACTTATATTTGAAAACTCTTTTCAAATTTGCTCAATGTCTTCATATTGAACTACTTTATTCTCTTTGTCAAGCCACACATTTAACTTAATTTGAACATAAATTTTGTTTTAATCTTATTTTGGTTGCTCTGCTCCTTTGGCCATAGTGATGCTAACCCCTAGTCTTGAGATGCTTCACGACAGATAATATCTAAAAGTATGCACTCGGGCTTTCCATTCTCATTTTAGTAGTTAACTTGTTGTCGCAACTCTAGGCATTGACCAATCTTTACCTTATCAATCGCTATTTAAAAATCGAAGCTAGGGCAACTATCCGAGTTGGTTCTCTTAACCAATTACTTCT
>JBBAEV010000079.1:0-3032 GCA_041655735.1 Bacilli bacterium
TCCATACTCAAGCAAACAGTAGGAATACTGATGCAAAGCGCAGCCCCGCTTGATTACGCTCTTATAAAAGAGACCATTGAATCTATGGATAAGGTTAAAAATATTCACCATGTCCATTCTTGGATGTCTAATGAAAAAACAATCCATTTTGAAGCTCACATCGATTTAGATGACATGCTTGTTTCAGAAGCCGAGCAAATCTTTGCAGCTATTGAAGAATACCTCATCCATGACCAGGGAATAACTCATGTTACTCTTCAGGCAGAGACAAATCGATGTGATGATAAAAACCTCTTTAAGTTTTAAGAGTTAGGAAAAGTTCAAATTCCCTCTAAATTTCCGGCCTCCTAGCCATTAGATCAACCTTCATCTACAAATTGATATGAGCAAGAAGTAGGGCTTCATTTCAGATAAAACTTATTCTCCTCTGATTGTTAATCCAGCAAAATTAGTTATTGAACGAGTTAGTGCCTGGACAGAAAATAGCGACAAACCACTCAGTTTTGGAGTGTTAAATCCCGATAATTTTACCCTATTTACCAAAAACCCAGTAATCGCAAGTTTTTTTTCGAGAAATCGATCAAGCTGATGAAATACGGCAAAGCATATGGAGGTTCACATCCACAGCTAATTGAAGGAGATATCTTCAAAATGATAATTAGTGTTCCTGAATTTGGAAAAAAAGGAACGTTGGTAACCAAGGATCAGGATTACGAGGCCCATGACAAACCTCTAGTTCTCTCGGATACAGAATTGTCAATTCTTAAAGCCGGCTAGGACACACCTTGGAACTCAGGAATTATTGGTTACCCTTGGGTATAAAACAAGAACAAGCAATTTCGAGAAAGCTATGAGATACCTAGGGAGTAAGTTGAATCTTATTGGAAAATCTAAAGACAATCCTGTATCCCCTTTTACTAGAACAATCTTATATTTCCACCCGCAACAACACTAATTATATCGAAAGTATTAAATACTTTTAAACCTCCATAGACAGTAAAGTTTGGAGCAATGAGATAGTTAAATATTCCACTTAAGTTCAGATTAAATTTAGTAAAAGCATTTGTATCCACACCTATTCCAAGAGATGAATCAATCCACATTCTGGGATTATCGAAAAAATAACGGAAATCTACGTTTGCATTTGCTAGAAAGTTGAAGACTTTGGTTGCTGCAGTATTAATAGTTGGAACTAGTTCTCCATCTACCTTCACATACATACGCTCATCGGCTAAGAGGGTTGCCCACTCACCACCTAACGCAATTCCCAAGCTAAAGACTCCCTTTGTCCCTGTTGTAAAGAAAAAGCTGGGTCGAAGTTGCGCATAGGCCTGCCACCCATATCTCAAATTATTCCATCTAGTAGCCTCAAAACTATACTCTTGACTCTGGTTAAGGTAGATAAGTTCTACTACTTTATCATCAATAGTATAAGCATTGGCTAAATCTCTGTAATACGTTCCATACAATTCAGATTTATCAGAAGTATACGTATTAAAATATTGGGCCGATGTATATTCCTGGCGGGCAATTTTTTCAACCATCGCCTCTGTTGGAGTAACTCCAAAATGTTCCATCGTATTCACTATCTTTTTAATAGTGCCAATAAAATACATTTTCCCGATTCCAGCACCAACTGCTGGAGTGAGATTGATGGTAAAAGTTGAAGCCCCTCCATCAAAAGGAAAATTCATGTAGAAGCGCATGCCCCCTGCCACTTGATAATAGGCAGGAAAGGAGCCAATAGAAAATGTATAACTCTTAAAATCACCAGAAGCTACAGCATTCATCCGCAATCCTGTGGAACCAAGTTGAAGATAACTCCCTTTCGATGATAAATCTAAGTGAGTATTTTCTGTATGATTAATAAAATAATAATCACCGGCTACCGCAGCTGTTATAGAAAAAGGATTTGCTAAATTTTTATTATATAAAATTTCGAATGCATCATTACCCCCTAAATTACCTGATAGATACAAATTTTGGTAAGTATAGGGGACATCCAATGTGTAGAGAGATGGAAACGAAACTGCAAATAATAGTACTGGCATTAGGAAAACTAAAACTAGTGTGATAATTCTTTTTTTCATACAAGGACTCCTTTGCTAGAGATCTCTGTCTATAGTATGAAGGGTCAACCCAATATTTGCAATAAAAAGTTACTTATTGTCATTATCATTGTCTTTTAATGCTTATATCTGGTCCTGTATTTCTAGTATTTTTTATATTTGATTGCATTCACACAAACTAAAAGTGATGCAATTTAGCTCCACCTATGTCTTGTAGCACTGCTAATTAATGAGAGAACCTGTCTATAACAGGTTCCCTAGTACTACTCACTTTGTTTCTCTGGTTCTATTCTTTGTTACAGGATTATCACTTTAGAGAAAACCTTTCTCCTTAAGATAGTTCTCAGCCACCATGCGAGGCGATTGTCCCTCTACCGCTATGCGACTATTTAGTGTCTGCAGGGTTTCAAGATCTAAACTCTTGAAAACTGGTTCAAGAATTGTTGCTATTTCAGGGTATTTTGTTAACACCTCTTTCCTAATTATGGGCGCTGGAGCATATACTGGCTGAATCTTGCGAGTATCTGCAAGTACTTTTAACCCCAGTGCCGCAAGCTGACCATCTGTTCCATAAGCCATCGCAGCGTTAACATTCTCCTGCCCTGATGCTGCAGCTTGTTCGGTCAACGTGGTATTCCCTCCTGCGAAGACTAGAAGTTGTTTATTAGTGAGGGTAAATCCATACCCAGCTTCAAAACTAGGTAAGGCAGCTTCGCTTGAGACAAACTCTTCACTAGCGGCAAGCTTAAAATGCCCACCTCTATTAATATATGCGGCAAGGTCCTCTAACGTTTCCAATGATTGGGAGACGGCTAAATCGTTTCTTATTGAAATTGCCCACGTATTGTTGGCTGGAGACGGAGTCAACCAAACAATATTATTAGCCTGTAAGTCCAACTCTGCCGCCTTTTTATAACCGGCTTGAAAATCTTTCCATAAATCAGCCTCTGTCTCGCCAGAAAA
>JBBAEV010000080.1:0-3028 GCA_041655735.1 Bacilli bacterium
TTTCTTGTTTTCCCGAATTGCAAGGTTAACTGACAATAAGCCATGCGATTTTTGCTAGATCATTCTCATCTGTTATACTAAGACCCTCCAGAAATGCTTCTATTGGTGTCTTGCCGCCTAAAATTCTCCTGGGCAGATTGTTCAGCCAATGCTGTATTTCTGCCACTTTCTCCTCTGAAACATCTTCCATTTTGGTGCCTTTGGGCAGGAATCTGCGAATCAGCCCATTGTGATTCTCGTTGGTGCCACGTTCGTAACTTGCGTAGGGATGGGCATAGAAGACGTCCATACGCTTGTTTTTGCCCTTATACCGTGAAGCCTCCATGTCTAGCGGATCGAGAAATTCGACACCATTATCGAAATTTTGTTGAATTCGTGAAAATTTCGATTTCAACGAACATTTTATTTTGTCTAAGAATATCGCAACTCCTTGTCCAGTATAGGAGATTGGAGAAAATTTCGGCAAAATTAATCACGGATTATCCTTCTGTACCCTTATGATGAAACTAGCCTTAGGGCTAATACTCACCATAAGGAGATTTATATGGGAACCCAAAAATTGACAGATGCCATTGAGGATGTCCGACGCCTGAATGAAGAACAAGGCTTTCGTAACACTATGTTCGAAGTATATAGAGCATCCGCAAATAGAATTGTGCTGAGGATAGAAAAGACATATCCATCCAAAACTTCACAGGAGGCGTGCCAATCCATTCTTCATGATGCCTTATCAGGCAGTATCCGTCTCAATCCAGTGGACCGAGTGCAATTAGGACTCATACTACGTTATTTTGAAACTGGACATGCATTTCGTATACCAAAAACATCCAAAAATAGAAATTATCCACGGCATGAGCAATTCAAGGAATGCCATAGTGATTTCTTGTATTGGCTCACCGAGAATGGAAAATCAAGATATACTATTGAAAGCTACAGAAATGTCGTAGCACAGTTTCTTAATCATCTTTCAGATGTTGGCTGCAGGAAAATCACTAGTTTGCATCCACGTTATATCAACTCCTTTTTCAAGCAATTGACAACAACTTGGGCAGTGACCAGTGTTCGTGTGGCATCTTCGGCCATACGTTCTTTCTTGACCTATCTCGATGTTGAACCCACATTCATGCATGTCCTCCCAAAACATTGTCCAAAACATTGCCCAATCATTCCTGTGTTATCAAATGAAGAAGATTTGTTACTCAAGGTGTATTTTCAGGATGGTACTGCTAGCTATAAATCCAAAAGCATAATTGCCCTTTGCTATTTTCTGGGAATTCGTGCAATCGATATCATCAATTTGCAACTTCGGGATATAGACTGGAATAAGGATCTCATTTCATTTTTCCAAAGCAAAACCGGAGAGTCGGTGGTTCTTCCTCTTATACCGGTAGTTGGCAATTGTTTAGCTCACTATATAGCGGAGGAAAGGCAAGAGAGTCTGTTTCAAAATGTGTTCTTACGGGAAGTTGCACCTATTTGTCCATTTTCGGAGCATTCTGCAGTTTACTGCCATGTGGCCAGAGCTTTCAAGAAACTACATATCAGAAAGCATGAAAGGCAAGGCTCTCATCTATTGAGGCACAACTTGGCAATGAAACAGATTTCTTGTGGTACTTCCATAGGCACCATCAGCACATTGTTGGGACATTCAAATATAGAGACTACAAACATCTATCTTTCCACAGACTACGAAGGAATGAGACAATGTTGCATCGAACCTATATATAAATTGGGGAGGATGCCAAGATGAAATACAAAAGCAGTTTTGCCTCCAGGTTGGAGGATTTTGTCTCATATATGAAATCCTTTGCGAAAAACCATCATTACCATTACCATTCTCTCTTTTTTGATGATTACTGGGCAAGCAATGACTATCCTCCAGAGCTGACGAGAGAATATTTGCAAGCTTGGATTAGACAAGATGAGGGAGAATCCATCGCTAGACAAAATCGCCGCATTTCCTTCGCTAGGAAATTCGGTCTTTTCCTTCGTGAGCATCAAACCAAATACACCATACCCAAGGAGTTTGCTATCCTCTAGCATAAGCCTCGGAGGATAGAACATGAGGAAAGTAGTGTATTCGCCAGAAGTCAGGCGTGAAATCATCAACAGGTATCACCAATCAGGGTTATCTCCCCATACGTTTTGTAAATTGCCGGATGTTCCCATTTGTGCCCCCACCTTACGAGAGTGGCTGAAAAAGTATCAAAGTAGCTCTGGTAGTGAAGTAGTTCAGGGTCCCCCTGCAGAAAATCTTACTATTGCCTGCTATGCCATTACTGAGGATGCTACCAAAGCAGAAGCTGTCACGCTCGAAGAGATGATCAAATTCCGTAAGGATGTACACGATTGTTGCCACCGCCTCTACCAGCTTGGGTGTAATAAGAAGGCTATAACCCTCCTTGCTCACATACTGGAGGCACTGTAATGGCCTTACCATTTGACAAGAAGCTAACTGGCAAAAAAGTATTTCTTAGAGTAGGTCCTTCAGATTTTCGTCGAGGAATTCGAGGCATGGTTTCTTTAGTGGTTGGTGCCATGGATCGTACCATGGATGAACAATCATTATTTATATTTTGTGCAACCAGCCGAAAACAGATTCGCATCGTGTACTGTGAAGGTGCAGGAATTTGGATGTGTACTCGAGTTATTAAGTATGGTCGTTACCCTTGGCCCATGGATGCAAAAGCCGCTGCACAGATAACCGTACAAGAACTGCGAGATCTTCTAGAAGACCCGGTTCCTTTAGGACATCTTAAGGCATGTGGAAAAGTTTCTAGAATGGAACTCCATATGTAGACAAATAATTACTAAATTCTTTTACGCAATGAAGTAGCGGAGGCCAGAGGAGGCCTTCTGCTAGTCTTTTTATGGGATTTTCTCCTTTTGCCCTCCCTTGTGTTAACGTATACAGCCTTTGTTATTAGAGGCTTCCTGAGTGAAGATTGCAGAGGAGTTGAACCCTCTAATTCATTGTACTAGAATGAATTGTATTGCCTAAACTTTTGTTTTGTGGTACAGTTCTGCT
>JBBAEV010000081.1:0-3012 GCA_041655735.1 Bacilli bacterium
ATAACTACTCTTTACTTCAATTCTCATCTTTACTGTGGGACTGATGACAAAGGCTTCAAATAACTGTAAGACAGCATTTCCCATTATATTATCAATTAAGATTCTCTTGTTCTGGAATGTAAACCCAAAGGTGCCAAGGTCAATCACATTTCCATCATCGGTTTGTATCTTTATATGTGCTCTATCTGAACTTATGGCCGTAACCGGAAAATTACTATCATATTCGTACAGTTCCAAATATACTGAATTCTTGTTGACTAGGAATTTTACATAGGCCGATGAATTATTTGTTGCTGAGTTGGAGAAATTACCTTTTGTGAGATTATTTGACTGGATAACATACGCTACATCAGTTTTATTCTTAAATTCGTCGACATAATAATTGACCTTCCAGGATGAAAAACCACCTTTATTTATAATTTCTACACTCTGCATATATTCGAAAGGGTTTGTTTCATAGCTGCTAAACAGGGTTGTACAACTCGTGAATAGAAATAAAATAACTAGAGTCAGAGACAGTACTATAAAATATTTCCTCATAATTTAAACCTTTAATTGTTAAATTAACTATAGCACGTATTATTCTTAAACGATATTAAAAAAGTAGGAGCTATGGGTGATTAAAATCTTTTTAAAAGTATGTGAATACTCCATTTAGAGGTGCAATCCCCCCAGGATCGCGATGATGAATATTTCAAGCAGCTTTGTGCTGAGGTTCTTCAGAAAACCACTCCAAAGGATAAACGTTCAAAGGTCAAATGGGAGTGGGTGAAGATCAGAGAACGCAATGAGGCTTTGGATACCCATATCTATGCACGTGCTGCAGCTGCTGCGGTGGGGTATGATATTTTTGGCATGGATTCGAATTAAATAATCATATTTATATTAAGAGAAACGAAGCTAACATACTTGGAGTCTACAATGAAGTAGATTTTTTTAAATCGATTTTTACTCTTTAGTATATTTCTCAGTTGATACACAGGCTTGGGAGGGGAGAAATAGTTTCTAACCTGCTACTAACTTATTAACATGTGGGATTCGTAAATATTAAAAATTTCGCAACAACGACAAGTACTATTAGCATTAAATAGAAAGGCCAAATTGAAAAGGATATCATTGATTTATATACTATTAGGAAGGATCTTTTCCCAGTGGAAATGTTATATAAGTCTTTTGAACAAAGATTAGATTCATGCAGTTTTGTAATAAAATTATTATACTGATGTCTAAATCTCTTTTCCAAAGATAAATAATAAACATCTAGACAGAAAAAAACTATTATAGGGAAAATGGGTAGTAGTGTGATATCGGGATTATCTATATCAGCGATTAGGACAAGTATAGCAGAAACTATTGTGATACACCAAATTTTGCAGTTGGCACTATTTGCTGCCATACGTTGAATCAAATTTTGTATGATTTGGAGATGTAATTGTACCGATATCGACTCTTCAGTGAAACTACTTTTAATTATTTCATTCATCATATTACCCAGTTCTTAAAATTGACGAATCCATTATCTTTTACCCAATCGTATGTCTTGTAAAAATTACTTAAATTATAGCCTTTACCCCAAAACATTTTGTCGACATCTGTGTGATATGTTGAACTACCATCAATTTTATCATATTCTACCCATTCATTATTTGTTTTTTCCCATAAAGTTGCACTACCTCCTGCTTGAGAGAATGTTACTCCGACATATAAGAGCGGGTTTGCACCCAAGGGTTTTGTAAGAGAATCTCTCCCTTTTATCGAGTTTATATGCACTCCGAAAATATGATTTCCACGTTTAAAACTTTTTAAGATTTCATATCTAATCCATTTTCGAGAGTAAGTTTCAGTCCCTATTAAGACGCAAGTGTTTGAAGTGTGTTCTAAACCACCATTTATAAGACGCTTAATTGCAATGTCACCTTGTTTTTTTGCAGTCTCCCAAATTGAAGCATCATAGTAACCACAAATTTCACGATTTAATTGAAATTGCCAATGATTCCTTACAACATTTGCCCTAAAATTCTCAACATCATGGTAGTGAAAACTAAAAAATACCCTATGAGCCATAAGAACCTCCCTTTTCAGTGATATATTGGATCATATCCTTGCATCCATTCAGAAAAAGTGACCCATTCACTTATGGATTTATGTAAATAAAAGTTGTTCGCAGTTAAATCGAGATAGGGATATAACCCTAGATACTCTCGGCCATCAAAATCGTCATCATCGTCTAATATAGAGGCAACACCTACTCGACCAGATTGAGCATCCATAAATCCCAATTCCCATGGCATCCAGACGGATTTCTCAGCTTTGGGGGAAGTTAAATATATTAATGATTTACATTTTCTCATCCGAGATCTAATAATCCCGGCAGTATTACTTGACACATGTTGCCGATCGAGTTGATTGTCATCTATCCAGTCTACATAGACTATATAACCAAATGAAGTTAACATTTCTTTTATTTGCAACACTAGGCGGGCATCATCATATGAGTGAGACAAGAAAACATCATAAGTATTGCTAAAAGAAAAATTTGATGCGATTTCTTTTAGCCTGTTTGCAGAATAGTTTTTCTCGCTATCTTCTGAAAGCAGTATTGTTTGTGATAAGTTGTATTTTTTTAATAAGTCTGATTTACGTAACTCAGCCATTTGATCACTCCAATAGAGCATGATCTCTATTCTAATGGTAGTATTTTCTTAATATTTTTCATTGTATATATATATTCTTACGCAGTATAACATATATATCTATCAATACGCAAATTCACTTTTAAAACAATATTATAAGTGATTTTCAACATTTCAATAATCAAAATCCTGACCTGTTGATGGTCTCTTGATCCCAATACACTTGAGGCATGTTGGGAATACCAAGGGACCAGATGGTCCTGTTTAGAGATCAAGCTATATCCGCTTTGCAAGCTGTCATGATCAGCGGCTCCTCGTATGAGATCACTCATGCCGATGGGGCGCGTCAGCGTGTGACCAGAGCGAATATCGCTGAGAT
>JBBAEV010000082.1:0-2938 GCA_041655735.1 Bacilli bacterium
GAATAAATTATCAAATCCCATTTTTTCAAAATAGGTATTAGTAGGATTTAAAATAAATCTAACGCGCTCTAAAGTAGTAACCTGTTCTTTTAATTTATCTAAATCTTTATTATCACTACTAATATGGAATGACTTACTTTTTGTATCTAAGTATTTTTTAACTGCAACTTTATATATTTTATATTTCCCCGAAACTTCATCTATTTTTTCATTAAATTTTCTAACATGTGTTTTTGTTTTAATTGGCATAGAAGAAAACAAGGTCTTTTTTGCTTCAATATCTTCATCAATAAATTTTAGAAAATTATTCATTTTGACCTTTTTCCTCCTCTTCTGATACTATCTTTTTATCACTTAGGAAAGTTAAAAAATCATTTATGTCCTCATAAACTTTAATTAATTCACTTAAATTAAGATTTGATAAATCAAAATTTACTTTATTTCCTTCGTTCTTCATATAATCACCCCTTTTTAATATTCTTCATAACCAGCTAAATCTTTTACTAAATTCATCACGATAGAAATAGGTGCTCCTATTGAATTAGTCTCTAAACTATCAAGATCTTGACCTTCTATCCAAACATATATTCTTAATTTAGTAACACCGTTAGGTAATGGGAATAATGAATTTTCAAGTTCAGTATCAACAATAGTTTCCTGTAAAGCAAAATGTTCGGTATCTAAGTCAAGGCCTGTACCTTCATGCCCATTTGTATGTTCAAGATGACTTCCAGATTTAATAATAGCATAAGTAGGAGTATATTCACCATCAACTAAAGTAATACCATAAGTTGCGGCCCTTTCTATAGATAGAGGTGAATGCGAAATGCTATTAGGTTCATAAATAAGCGCCTGACATTTATTATTACACTTTAAATTTTGAACAGTTCTAGCAGGTGTAGCAGAAGGCACATGAGCAATTCTAATAAAACCAAAGCGCATAGAATTCATAACATTACTTAAAGAATCTCTTGTTTCTTCGGGTACTCCTTCTTCAAAATCAATATATGTCTCTGGATCTAAAAAGAGATTATCACTTCTTGGTGAGCCACTAACATTTTTTAGAAAAATATCAAATGCAATATAAACATTAGCTGCATTAGCTACATTTTCATATTCTAATGTAGTAGTTAAAGATTTTCTTCCTGTAACCTTACTCTTTTTTCGACTTACTTCTCCTACAAATATATCAAACTTATCATTATTTGGGCTTCTTATACCATTAGTAGATACTGGCCATAATCCTATCGAAGACCATTGATTAGTATGATTAGGATATGTGGCTGTTAATTTATGAACAACACTATCCATTGATATTTCCACTTCACTAGAATAATTAACAGCGTCTAACGAAATAAACAATCCACTATCACTTGATACAACTAAATTGAAAAACTTTACTTTAACATTTAACGACACAGAAAACCACGCATATGTAGCAATTATTAGTGAAACTCCTGCTAAAAAAGTAACAATTACGATTATTTTTTTATTTCGTCTTGTAATATTTTGCCATTTTATTTTTTCTTTTGCCTTTTTAAATATATTCCTACCATCAGAAGTGATTTTGTGCTTTGTTTTATTTTTTCGTTTTTTCATAAGACTACTCCCTTCTTTTTGGCAATAATTAAAGAGTAACCAACTATGATTACTCTTTTAATATTCTAATAATAATCATTTACTAACGTAATCGCTAGTTAGTATTATTAATCTTATTAATTATTTTTATGGTTCTTCTGGTTCTTCTGGTTCTCCAACTATAACTGTTCTGGTTTTAACCCCAACATTACCAGCAGCATCTGTCACTTTATAAACTCTTAAATATGTTCCTTCTACCTTAGTATTGACTGTTCCTGACATTTTGACATCTTCTACTGATAAAGTTGTATCAACATTATCAGTAACGGATTCTACGCCAGGATCAGTAAATTCTCCTAAAGGATCTATATCTAATTCTAATGGATTAGCTCCTGTTAATTTAATAACTGGTGGAGTTTTATCTCCAGCAAGAGGTCCTTCTCCTTGGTTTACATCTTCATCATTTTCACCTTCACCATAGGCAATATCTGCTTCGGTAAATCTTTGTTTAGTAAATCCAAAATTAACCGCTATTCTTTTTCCTATTGAGGCAAAATCATAATTATCAACATCTTGACCTTCTATGTAAATATATACTCTAACTTTAGTAATACTATTTGGCGCAAGATACATAAATGCTGGGCGTTCTGTTCCAGTTAATAATTTTTGACTATCAGTAAAACAATCATTCGCTTCTAATAACGAAGTTTGCAAATACTTGTTATATTCCGCACCATCATAAACATTAACATTATCATCTGATTTTATATCAGATGTTATAGCATAAGTAGGATAAGGAATTCCATCAATAACAGGCCCACATGACCCTTCATAAGAATCTGGATCTCTAACATCTTCTCCTGTGGTGTCTTCTTCCCCTATTGGATTTTTTCTTGCTACACAAGAAGTATTATAATAAGTAATTGCATGTATAATATGATCTCTGTCATTTGGTTCCCAAATATGTGCTTTTCGACAAATACCAGTTACACCAGATGTTTCATTATAACCAATAACACCTTCAGATTCTTCATCACAAGTAATACCTGTAATAGTAGTTGGTTCATTAGTTGTTCCAGCAACACGACCAATTTGAGCAAAAGCAACCCTAACTGAATTTTCAATACCAGTATTAGGCACACCAGTAGCAGCCACAGTAACTTCTGAATCGATTGTTAAGTAAACTGCTTCTTCGTCTAATTCGTTTAACTCTGTAATATATTGAGTACCAGAATGGTTTTTGATAAATAAATCAAAAACAACATAACCATCTTGTTCCTCTGGTTCATCATAATTATGAACACGACTTGCTAAAATTCTATAACCGCCTTTAGTAGGAGTAAAACTGGCTTTTTCATAT
>JBBAEV010000083.1:0-2936 GCA_041655735.1 Bacilli bacterium
AGCAACCCCCCTTATCAAATAAGTGATGGTGGTTATGGTGATAGTGCTAAACCAATCTATCACTTATTTGTGGAACAAGCAAAAAAACTTAAACCAAGATACCTTTCAATGATCATTCCTGCACGATGGTATTCCGGTGGGAAGGGGCTCAACGAATTCAGAAAAGTAATGCTCAATGATGCAAGATTAAGTGTGATACACGATTACCCTGAGACCAAAGACTGTTTTCCTGGAGTAAATATTAGAGGAGGCGTTTGCTATTTCTTATGGGATAGAGACAATAAAGGTTTATGTGAGATTTATAGTCATCGAAGTGATGCTTTTGATGTAATAACTAGACCCCTTCTAGAAGTGGGTGCTGATACCTTTATAAGATACAATAAAGCAATACAAATTTTACGAAAAGTCCAAGAACATAACGAACCAACTATGGAACAACTTGTAAGCTCGAGAAAACCATTCGGTATTCCTACGAATTTTTCAGACTACGAGGATAAACCTACTGGTTTGTATAAAATTAAGATTTTTAAGAATGGCGGTTATGCATACGTTCGACTGGACTCTCTAACCAATAGAGAAAAATACCTTGGGAAGTATAAAGTACTGGTATCAAAAGCTAGTCCTGGTAGTGATGATTATCCTCACCTTGTATTCAGTGAGCCTATAGTTGCTCATCCCAATGAAGCATGTACTGAAACATATCTTGTAGTCAGTCTCGTCGAAGATGAGGAACAAGGAAAGCATTTGAAGATGTACATGGCAACAAAATTTTTTCGATTTCTTGTGCTGCTAATAAAAAATACTCAAGATGTTCCCAAACGGGTTTATTCTTTTGTTCCACAACAAAATTTAGATGAAGAATGGGATGATGAAAAACTCTATTTGAAATACAATATTAGCGAGGATGAGCAAGCTTTTATTCATACACTAGTTAAGGATGTAGCATGGAAATAGTGAGAGTGAAGCAATTGTTCCCAGGTCGCGACTCGAGAATAAATCCTCAGATTTATGCCTACACCGAAGATCAGTACGAAGGGTATTACAAAGTTGGGGATACAACTCGTGATGATGTTGAGATACGGGTGAAGGAACAGTACCCCACGATTCGTCCTGGAAATGAAGTCCCATATCGTATTGAATTTACTGATAGTGCTATGCGTGCTGATGGTTCTGTGTTCAGGGACTATGAAGTACACAGAATGCTAGAAAGCATGCACTGTCCTTGTGTTGGTGGAGAATGGTACAAATGCACGATAGAAGACCTGAAAAGAGCTGTCCATGCTGTTAAGCACAGGCTTGATACAGCAACAGATCGTACTTTGGATTTTAAGATGCGTCCGGAGCAAGAGGATGCTGTAGTTCGGACAAAAGCCTATTATGACTCAGCAGAACATGATGGAAGTGGCAGAATTCCTAAGTATCTCTGGAACGCAAAGATGCGCTTTGGAAAGACCTTCGCTGCCTATCAACTAGCAAAGGCTTCGAATTTTAAAAAAATACTTGTTCTGACTTTTAAACCTGCGGTAAGAGGGGCATGGAGAGATGATCTTTCTACTCATGTGGATTTCGAAGGGTGGCAGTTTATTTCACGTCCCTCATCTTCAACTCTCTTCACTGATGATATTGACGAACAATTTTCTCATGCTGATAAAAACAAACCAATAGTTTGTTTCGGCTCATTTCAGGACCTACTTGGTGTTGATAGGGCAACAGGTACCATCAAGGCGCATAATGAATGGATTCATGCAACTCATTGGGATTTGGTGGTATTCGATGAGTATCATTTTGGTGCATGGAGAGAGAAAGCAAAGGAACTTTTTGAGAAAGAAGATGACGAGCAAGAGGTTGAACGGCTGGAGGATGAAAACTATGACCCCGACAGTGTCTACGACGAATCCTTCCTACCCATATCAACTAGCCATTATTTATTTCTTTCAGGAACGCCATTTAGGGCAATAAATTCAGGCGAATTCATAGAAGAACAAATTTTTTCATGGACATATTCGGATGAACAGAAAGCGAAGGAAGAATGGGATGCTTCTCAAGGATCAAATCCTTATGCTGCACTTCCTCGAATGGTAATGCTCACGTACAAAATGCCTGAGGCAATCAGGAAGATTGCCATGCAGGGGGAATTCAACGAATTTGACTTAAACATCTTCTTTTCTACCGAAGGGAAAAAGAAGGAAGCGCGGTTTATTTTTGAGGCTTATGTGCAAAAATGGTTGGACCTGCTTAGAGGACAGTATTTTGAAACATCGGTGGAAGATTTAAAAACTGGAAGAAGATCACCTTTTCCTTTCTCCGATATAAGACTTCGCCAAGTACTCAACCACACACTTTGGTATATGCCTTCTGTTGATTCCTGCTATGCGATGAAAAATCTTCTAAAACAAAAACAGAATAGTTACTACCACTCTTATAAAGTAATAGTTGCGGCGGGGAGTGAAGCTGGGCAGGGTGCTGAAGCAATGATCCCAGTCGAAAGAGCGATGGATGACCCGCTAAAAACACAAACCATAACTTTAACCTGTGGGAAACTTACGACTGGGGTAACTGTAAAACCTTGGACTGGCATTTTTATGTTGAGAAATCTTAAACAGCCAGAGTCCTACTTCCAAGCAGCATTCAGAGTACAGTCCCCATGGACAGCAGGAAAGGAAATTATCAAAGAAGAATGTTATGTCTTTGACTTTGCTCCTAATAGAACCCTAAGACAACTTTCCGAATACAGTTGCCGACTTAATACTAAGGAAAAAAATCCTGAGATTAAGGTTGGTGAATTCATAAGATTTCTTCCGGTCCTTTCCTACGAAGGCAATATGCTTCGACAGATTGATGCTGGCGAAATTCTTGATATTGCGATGTCGGGAACCTCTGCCACACTGCTCGCACGCCGTTGGGAGTCCGCTCTCCTCGTGAATGTAACTAACGAT
>JBBAEV010000084.1:0-2927 GCA_041655735.1 Bacilli bacterium
GAATCGTTTGATAAGCTCTGCATATTCCTGTCACATGCGGACACCATTCCGGAAACACGCGGACAGTAAAAGCGCTTATTGTTGAAACACGCGGACAGCATTCCTGAAACACGCGGACACTTGTTGGCATCATCAGACATCTCTTACACTAGACGGTAAGAGGTGAAATATGAGGTGCACAGAAACCATGATTATTGTAGAAGTGTTGCGGCGGCATGAGCTATTATCTTACTCCTTGCGGGAAATTGAAAAAACTACTATGTGCTCTAAAACGACAGCGGGCAAAATTGTGAAACGGTGTAAAGAGATTGGCTTAGATTATGAGACCGCTAGAACTCTTTCCGACAAAGAGCTGAAAAAGTTAGTATTTGTTGAACCTGTTGGGCGACCGGTAAAAAAGATGCCTGACTACCAACAGGTACATGAAAAACGAAAATCCAGCAAAAAGAATCTCCAATATCTCTGGGAAGAGTTAGTACAATCAGAGGAAACAGATCTGGGTTACAGCAGATTTTGTTACTATTATCGCCAGTGGAAGTATGCACAGGGCATAGGGGTATATACCCCCATTGAACGAAGGCCTGGGGAAAAATTATTCATTGACTGGATGGGAGACACCTTAAAGTGTGTGCTCGATAGAGAAACTGGAGAACTACAAAAAGCTTACTTTTTTATCACTACCATAGGAGATAGTTCCTATCCCTACTGTGAAGCGTTCCCCAATATGAATCAGTTTTCTTGGAATAGTGCCCATGTTAATGCCTTACAGTGGTATGGAGCATTACCAAAAATTTTCGTTCCCGACAATTGTCGCACTGCTGTTTCACGGGCACGAATGTGGGACCCGAAGCTCAATAGAGCCTATCTGGAAATGGCTCAATATTACCAGGTAGCAATTGAACCTGCTCGAGTTCGCCATCCCAAAGGTAAAGCATCAGCAGAAGCCGGTGTCCGGTGGCTGGAGACGTGGCTTCTCGAGTGGCTTAAGGATTATGGTCACTTTAATTCCTTTGTGGAGCTGAATCAAGCAATCAAAGAAAGAATGAAAGTACTATGCAATCGAAATTATACCGAGCAACACAGGAAAGAAGAAACTCGGAAATCTTTGTTTGAAAAACGGGATTTACCAGAGATGCGCATGCTCCCTGAGCGCCCGTTCCAAGTCTACGATTTTAAACAGGGAACGGTACCCGATTATTACCATGCTCAATATGCCTCCTTTTACTATTCAATCCCCTACAGGCTCTTTAAGAAACCGTATACCCTCCACGCCTACCAGAACACCGTTCATATTTTCATAGGAAAAGACCAAGTAGCGGTTCATGAACGAAGATACTTCGGGCGACGTTATGTAACAAACCCTGACCACATGCCGGAAAAGGACCGTTTTTACCTGCACATGGGCGAAAAAGATGGATTACACTACCGAAGATGGGCAAGCTCCTATGGCGAAGCTTGTCGTGCGGTAATAGAATCCATATTAAATTCCTATGAGTATGAACCGCAAGGGTATAAATCCTGTTTAGGACTTCTTATATCAGGGAAAAAATGGGGAAAGGAAGTGCTCAATGCTGCATGTAGCAAGGCACTTGAACTCCATTGTGCTTCCTATACAGGAGTTACGAGGATTTTAAAAAACCAAGCACAAGCCATCACCCGTTCTTCTTGTGCTCATGAGAGTGTCCCCCCTCCTCATGATCTTCGTACAAAAGAATGGAAAACCTTATGCTCAGGAGGTCCGCTATGATTGAAGTGATTTATGAACAACTTACCCTTATGCGCCTGCATGCGATGAAAAATGAGCTTATGCGACAACAAACACTGCCAGCTGTTGAGGCGCTATCGTTTGAAGAGCGTCTTGCCATGCTGGTACAATACCAACTGGATGCCAAAAATGATGCAAAAACTCGGCGTCTTTTGAAAGCAGCCACGTTACGAGATACTACTGCATCGCTCAAACACATCCATTTTACACCTGCACGAAATTTAGAACGTGCCTTAATCGCAAGACTTTCAAACTGTTCTTTTATTCCACAGAACCAGCATATGTTACTTACAGGAGCTACCGGGACTGGTAAATCCTGGATTGCTTCCGCCTTTGGCAGAGAAGCATGTATGCGAGGGTATTCGGTGAAATGTTACCGACTCCCGAGGCTACTGGTGGAACTTTCCACTTCGCGTGCAGATGGCACCTTTTTCAAACTCATGCAAAATTTGAAAAAACCAAATCTGCTTATTCTTGATGATTTTGGATTACAAAAACTAGATCCGGAATCTTGCAGAGATTTACTAGAAGTAATTGAAGATCGGTACATGATAAAAAAACCGCTCATCATCACCTCCCAACTTCCAGTAAATAAATGGATTGAAATATTTAAGGATCTTACTATTGCAGATGCTATCATGGACCGAATAGTACATAATTGCTTCATGATAGAATTAAAAGGACCGTCATTGCGTGGCAATGATATTCCTAAAACTACAGAAGCTTGATTCTAATTTTTTAGAGCAAGACAAAGGGTTTTTGCTATGATATAATTCGTTTATTGGGCCACCAAGTGTCCGCATGTTTCAGGAACAGGTGTCCGCGACTTTCTGGAATCACTGTCCGCATCAGCTGGAATAAGCACTCAAAAGACGGTTGGACGATTGTGCGTAGTTTAAGGGATTTCGGTCATGTGCGAAGTTTGAGTATATAATAAGTTTATATAGTACATAACGTAGAGATAAAGATTCACGACGGTTCCCATGTGGCTTTCGTGATAATCTTGAGGATGCTTAATGAAGTTCGTCTTCTTCCAGCATCGATCTGAACGATTCATCACTGAAGATCAGGTGATCTAAAACTTTAATGCCTAATATTTCTCCTGCTTGAAGTAATCTTCTCGTTACGTTGAGGTCTTCAGCACTAGGTTGTAGCTTTCCAC
>JBBAEV010000085.1:0-2916 GCA_041655735.1 Bacilli bacterium
TCTAGCTACCACTATTACCAAAACTACATTAGTACTTATATCCAGAAGGACGTTAAGCAAATCACAACTATTCAAGATGAAAACCTATTCTATACCTTCTTGAAACTACTCGCAGGAAGAGTTGGAAACCTCCTCAATGTATCATCCTTATCAAATGATGTAGGAGTGGCCCGAGCAACAGTAGACCGATGGCTTTCAATCCTCCAAGCATCCCACATTATCTATCTTCTCCAACCCTGGCACTCGAATCGGACAAGTGTACTGGTTAAGACAGCCAAAGTTTATTTCTGCGATACCGGCGTTGTTAGTTCACTGTTAGATATTTCCACACCAGATCAGATGCTCCGTGATCCCTTGCGAGGAGCAATCTTTGAAAATTACTGCGTTATGGAAGCTGTCAAACAACGGCACAACGAAGCGTTAACGGAAAACCTTTATTTCTATCGTAACAAGTACGGCACAGAAATAGATCTCATCCTTGAAAAAAATAGGATGCTTATTCCGTACGAGATTATAAGTTCGGATCGATACAACAAAGACCAACTCAGAAATCTAGAGAAGTTCGTAAAAGAACAACAGAAACATGTTTCCACTACAGAAAAGGGCGGTTTAATTTACGCTGGCTCAATTAAGACGACACTCAATGGATACGGTATCTACCCCCTCAAGGAGATGCAGGGGCTGTTTGTCTAATAATCCTCTTTATTCTATCATTTAAAAGGTATTCCCCTCTTTGCAACTCTGCTCTTACCCTAAACCATATTTTTATGAATGGAGGATAGAGACGAGCTACTTAGCAGACTCTATCATTACTGTTAAATCTGATTAATTCATAAACTAATATATTAGTTGCCGATTATATCGAAAGCTATTACATTTCGGCAAATGAGTAAGGCCAAGTAGCAAGGATTAGTTTGGAGAATACTTTTCCAAATTATCTTAAAGTTTTACTTTTGAGAGTTCATAACAGAACCTCTAGAAAACAGTCTCAGCATACTTGCCTTTATTTTAAGAAAGTAAAGGGGGTCTACACTAAAAGTAAAAATTCTAAAAAGATCACTTTTCGAAACTAAAGATTACCTAGCTAAAAATTTTTACCTGATTAACCTAGGTAGCGAAGTTGAACTGTAAAATTTGTCGTAGCTGGTGCATCAAACATTTCTATATAATTTTGGCTCAATCATAAATTTTGTGGGATTTTATTAGCTACAGGATTTCTGACATAGGTTTTCCTACTTGCATCAAATAACTTAAGGAAGAAATAATCATCATGAGGGTAGCCGTATCCGGCTCTTCTCAAGGTCTTGATTTTGTTATTCAAGCCCTCGATCTTTCCCGCAGAGATATCATATGTAGCATGAGCAATAATTCCTTCAAAGCGATTATCAATCAATCTTTTGAACCAGAGGAGATGCTTATTTTTTGTTGAGGTGCATATATCCATGATTTCAGTAACCATTTCGGCCATTTCTGCTTCATCTTTAGTCTTATAGGCTTCACTAAGCTTCTCTTTAATGAGATCTAAGGTAAATAATAGGCTATTCTGGCTAAGGAGATCTTCATATCTTTGAACATAGCCAGTCTTTCTCAACACTGGCTCTTTGCTAAAGAGTGAACTACCTTTAGCTATAACTTTTCCTTCTTCTGCTTCTTTATCTTTTCTTTGAAGGGTTTTAAACGAAGATGTGAGGATATATTTGCTCTTTTTAAGAGACTGTGCAGCTTTAACATCTCCTTCACTATAGAGTCTTCTCTGTTCATCTTTTCTAACTTCACCTACAACCTTATCATTGAAGTTTTTGATGATGTGAAAATAATCGAATACCGGTTGGATATGAGGACACTTCTCTTCGAAGGCTTCCTGAAAGTCGCTGTTCATGTCGCAAGCAATTGCTTCAACTCCGTCCATCCACTCAAGACCAACATGGTCAATAAACGAATAAACAGAAGCTTTTTTCTTTCCATGAGCTAGCCATAGGATATGACCAGTTTCCATGTCTATAATTACCACAGCATATTTATGCCCGTTATGAAGCTTAAACTCATCAATTCCTAGGAACTTAGCTTGTTTTTCCGGCTTTATGAGCTTTTTACCATCAATAGTATATTTATCCTGGAGCCTTTGCATGTCGATATTCTTGACAGTGTTCTTTCCAAGGCCTGTAAGATGTGCAACTAGTTTGTTTGTGAGCCCGTAGGCCAAGAGATCTTTGGTATAATTTAAAAGTTCACTGGTAATTCTATGCCCATGTGCTTGAAAAGGGACTTCTTCCATTTGGGTATATCTACAGGATGGGCAAAAATACCTAATCTTGGTGAATTTAATGCTACTTAGAGTATGACCAAAACATAGATGTCTTAGATTAGCTTCATAGGTGTTGTGAAGTGAGCATCTTCGTTCCACAATGGGGGCAGAAGTGATCTTCTTTTTCTTCTCTCTTTAGCTCTCCATGCAAAAGGTACAAGTCTCTTCCTGATAATGTTACTACCATTTCTGTCTTATAATTATGAAAGCCTACCAATCCTGAAGGCAAAGTGATATAGTGCATCTAGGGTTATTCTCCTGTTTGTTATGTCTAGTAACTACAACAATACAGGGATAGCCCTTTCTTTTTCAACTATTCTTCAGTTTAATATTATTTTAAATTTGCTTAGCTATATGAGACTTTATTTTAAATCACACAGAAAAAGTGATTGAACCGTTTTTTTCACACTTTCCCAGTGTTTAAACGAAGGTAAAATTTTTCAAAGAGAATCTGCATATATATTCATTCAAGAGAGTTCAAAAGGCATTTTGAAATTGGCTCTAAAAACATCAATTTCTAAGCTGCCTAAACGGCAGGTCACCTACATTGAAAACGAGAGTGATGGATATGTAATTTCTAAGCTGCCTACGCGGCAGGTCACAATGGTTGG
>JBBAEV010000086.1:0-2895 GCA_041655735.1 Bacilli bacterium
TGTAGCTTATAGCAAGTTAAATTTTAATAATAATAAATTAAATATAAAAGGAACATCATTTAATGTTGGGGTAGACTATAGTAAGAGTACTAATGTTCAAAGAGAGATTGTTTTAGAGAATGTTTCTACTTATGAACGCATTTCTTATAATGTTGGGTATATTGATAGTGGTGATTATAAAGTTACGCTTAGAGTTTCCGATAATAAAGATAAAACTAGAGCTTGGTTTGATGCAAGTTTAGATATAGCTGATTTAAATACAGGAAGATATGCAATATATGTTAAAACAACAGTAGGAACATTTACTGATTATGGGGAACTTAATGATATCTTTTATCGTGATTTACCTAATGCAGTAACTATTAATGGTAAAACAATGAGTTTACAATTAAATGAAAGCAAGAGAAGTAGAATAGAATTAATTGTCGAATAAAAAATATTAAAAAATCATGTATATTTTAGAATACAGAGAATATAATATTAATGTCCGAGGGAGGTTATCTTTCGGACACTGAGGGACTCACTGCTATGTGAGTCCCTCACTTTTTATTTGACTTTAAAGTATAAAATATGTAATATATAATATATTTATTGGGGGTATTTATATGATTAAGCAAGATAAAAAGAAAACTTTTAATATTAAAGATTTAAGAGATTTAGAACCTGTAGCTAAAATGATAATAGATGAAGATGATTATGGTAATTATTATAATGAATTAATTGGGTTTTTTAATGGTGAAACATATTCATCAAAGGAAGGATTAGGAAGAGCATATGATTTTATTAAAAATATTGATTCTAATATGATGGATTATATTTTTAATAAAGTAAAAATTGAAACTAAAAAAGATATGTGGAAGTATATTTATTCTTATAATAAAAAAGAACCAGGTCTTATATATAATAATCCTAGTGATTATGGGTCATTATTATTACCAGTTATAAAAAATGAAAAAGATCTATTGTATGCGATTAATAAATTAGTATTAGCTTATATTAAAAAAAGCGGGAATACATCTTTAGATGATAGAATAATACCTTATTTTATTTCTTTATTAGCAGAAACAAAAATGCCCCAATATAACACTATAGATATTATTAGTAGGAAATATAAAGATATACAAGATATAAGATATGTATCAAGTGCAATATTAGATATATGCGAAAAGATTGCTTCTAGTGTAGAATTAGATGATAATTTAAACTCCGAACAAATTAATAAATTCCTTTATAATAGTGGCTATTATACCATTTGTTTTGATGAAGAAAGACTCTATCAAAAAGGTGATATATATAATCATATATGTGGTGAAAAGAGGTTATTAAATGAAAGATATGTACAAATATCAATATTAAGAGGTTATTTTATGGCTGTTTTGCTTTTAAATAAATATAAAGATCCATATGAAAGATTAATATTAGCTAAAGAGTTGGTACAAAACAAATCAAATTGTTTAGATTATTTAACGAAACTAAATATAGGTAATATAAATGATGAAAACAATTTAGCATCAATAACAAAGTATATGAAAGATTATAATGAAATGGCAAAGCCATTTTATAAAGTATATTCTTCTGAAAAAAGATAATAAAAAATACAACTTTAAGTTGTATTTTTAATTGCTTACTACCCATATGGTGTATGTTTTACCTTGTTTTACTGTACTACCTGTATTAGTAGGTGAATCTTTATGAATAAAACCTGATGTTTGAGAATTACTAGGTTTTTTAACATAACTAAATGTTACACCAGGATAATCACTTGTTAATTTGGTTTTTAATGAACTTATTGTACTAGAAGCACTATTTGGAACTAACCATGTTTCTTGTATATATAATGTTTTAGAAACAGGGGCTCCCATACTTAATGTTACTTTTACACTAGTGCCACTCACAACTTTAGCACCACTACTTTTTGATTGTTTATAAGCATAACTCTTTTTAATTTTACTATTATAATCTCCATAAGCATATGAACAACTTAATCCAATAGAACTACATTTACTTTTTATACTACTCCAACTCATATTATAAAAGTTTGGAATAGTAACAGGTGCTCCTTGTGAAACGGTTATACTTATTATATCCTTATTACCAATTGTTTGCCCTTTATTATGAGAATAACTAATTACTTTACCTTTTGCTACATCAGTTGAAAATTCATATGCTTCTTCATAATTAATATTATATTTACTAGCCCATTCTCTAAAGTCATATAAAGAAGTAAATTCCTCCATTTTTAATTGTCCTTTAGATGTTACTATAGCTATTTCTGTTTGTTCTTCAATGATGTCATCTTTTTTATAATTACAACTAATTATTTTGCCTAACTTTACTTTTTCATCATATTGATCACTAAATTTAATCCTTAAATTATTATCAATAATCCATTTAGTTACATCTTCAACATTCATATTTAATATATCTGGGACTATTATTTCTTTTCCTTTTGACATTGTAATATCAATAGTATCTTTTTTGGGATCAATCATAGTACCTGTTTCTTGTTTTTGACTAATGACATAATTTCTTTCTATTTCATCACTAAATTCAGAAATCACTTTATAAGGTATACCATTTCTTTTCAACCATAAAGTAGCTTCAAATTTACTTTTACCAGTTAAATCTATTAATTCTATTGGTACTAAATCTTCTTCGGTACCTAGAGAAAAGATAATATTTATTTCATCACTTCTTTTCATTTGGCCATAATTATCTTGCGTAATTACTGAATCTTTATTTTCGGTTGAAAATTCAAATTCAATATTAACATTATTTAAATAATTAGTATTAATATAATTAATTACATCTTCAACATTCCATCCTAACATATTAGGAACAATTACTTCTTTATTATAATCAGGTCCAGTTGATACTGTAAATTCAATTTTTTCA
>JBBAEV010000087.1:0-2887 GCA_041655735.1 Bacilli bacterium
GTCCGGTAAAGCGACGACCGGCGAGGCAATTGAAGCTGCGAGAGCAGTACACGCTGTGGCGAAGATAACGGTGGAGCCGTTGATGAAGCTGGTATACCGCTGCATAGGCCAAGCGGTATCCACGGCTGTTGATTTCCACAATAAAATAGTATAAGTTTTACACTTTATCATAGAGTGTTTACTCACGAATTAACCTGAGTCATTCGTGTACATAAAACGCCTCCGAAGAGGCGTTGAATTTTATCATTATTCCCACCAGTTTTTTGAAACTTGGCGAATAACGTCTGCAGAGATGCTCGGAAGTTCCAGCTCCATCGCATGTTGTAGAGCAAGTAAACAAGTGGCATTAATTCGCCGTGGAATACCTGCGGAAACTTGGCTAATAGCAATAAGCGCTTGCGGGTCGAAAATATCTTTTCGACTTCCCCCAATGGTCTGCAGATGATGAGTGATGTAGCCAAAGCATTCGTCCTGTGAGAGGCTTTTTACATTGTAGCCATCCAGAATCCTACTATGTAATGGTCGGGCAAAGGGGCTGCGTAGTTTATCAAATAACGATTCTTGCCCACACATAACAATCGGGACAATTTTTCCTCCTTCTAGGCTTTGTTGACTGATGAGGTGGAGCTGTGTGAAAACATCGCTATTATAAAGATGACATTCATCTAGGAAAATTACCGGACTTTTTCCTTCATCTCGAATGTGTGCAAATGCCTCGTACATAGTACGGAGCATAGACGATTGTTGGTTCGTTCTTACATACACGCCAACGCTGGCCATACATTGACGTAACAATTCCACAAAGCTACAACTGACCCCTACAATATACAGCGATTGAAAATGCTTTGCCGGTAATTGCTCACTCGCATACCGTAACGCCGTAGACTTTCCTGCACCTACTTCCCCAATAATAGCAAAATACATACTATTTTGGACGGCAAATTGAATCTTATCACTAATGTCGAGCATACTTTGTAATTTATACAATTGCTCCTTTTTCAGGTCAGAAGAAAAAGGGAGCTGCTTAAAGCCATAATAATTTCTTAAATCTGGTTTCATGATTATCTATCCCCCTGTCGCACGGCACGGGAATTTGCCACCAAATCTACCGGTTTTATGTAGCCAATGCTCGTGCCATCACAAAAAGCTTCTATGGAATCTAGCGTAAGGTAGCGCAATTCGATAGTTCGCCCAGCATACCCCAAGGGAACTTCATAAAGCACATTGTCCAAAGAGATGGTGCGAGCGAGGCTTACCTTTCTCGTTTCTCTCGCTCGAAAATGCTTGGGCAAATTATTCGGTGCTGGGCGGATTGCTTGCACATCCTCTAAATAACAAGCTAAAGGAGCCATTCCAATACCCGAATGGTGTCTCCCATTATATTCATGCACATACTGCTGCCAGCGTTTGTTTAATGCATAGAGCGTTAACGGCTCAGCAGGGAGCATGGGGAGAAATTGCATTCTCACCGTCAAAAAAAATCGCTCAATTTTCGCCTTGGAGGTGGGAGCATAGGCTTTCGCAAAGGAAAGATGCACTTCTAAGGCTGCACAACCCAGTTTTAAACGCCCATCACGCATCGCCGAGCCATTATCCGTGAAAATCTTACGAGGCAAGCCTCTAGCATTAAATGCGTTCCAGAGGCAATCCATTAAAGATTCTGCTTTCTCATCTTTATAAAACTGGGCGTAGGTAATCAATCTACTTTTATCATCGATTAATGCAAAAAGCTTAGCTTTTACTAATCGCTTTGTCCCATTTTCTTCCAGATATACCTGCGGTCCTACCATCGCATCGAGCATCCAGCAATCATTGCAAGATTCCATAGAGAATCGTCGCATGTCTTTGGTACGTAACGCTTTCTTCTCTAGTTCGTAATCTTTAAATAACCGGTAAATGGTGGGCATCGTTACCTGCTCATGCGGAAGAAAAATATTAGCAGCCACTGCTTTCTTTACGAATGTGGTGAGGGGATCTTGCGGATGGAGTTCCCTAAACGCCCTCAATGCTAATTCTGTTTCGCTACTCAGGGTCCTACTACTGCCTTTATCTTGACGAATTTGAGGAAACAGATCTTCTATGCTCCTCCTTTTTTTATACGCATTCAGCCACAAGTAGAGCGTAGAAACGGTTACCCGTTTCCTGGGCGAAAAGGGAATGTCATATTCCCTAAATGCGATCTCTTTCATTAATCGGGTTTTGTCTCCTCGTTCGAGTCGCTCATCTAAGAGAGGGAAGATTAACCCATAGCGAAACAATGCAACTTGCTCTTGTTTTATCCTGTTCATACGAACCTCTTTCCATATAGTATGAGTTGTATGCTACAGAGGAGCTTGCCGTAGGAACAGTAACAATCGCTGGTGGGGTTCTCGTAATTGCTGAATACTCATCCTTGAATTACCGTGCTCGGGTAAAACTTTCACACTGGCAGGGGCCACTACTAGGGAAGCAACGCTGTCTTCCACCAGTTTGTGTAAATCGGCTTTCGTATAGTGGTCTCGAAAGCTTCTCGCATTGTGAACTAACCGCTTAAACCAGATTTTTTGAAGAAATTTCGGTGCGCCAAATTTTGCACTAAAATAATCGTGTTCAATCTTAAACGTGAGTACTTTCTTAATGAGAGATACGCTATACAGTTTTAATGCATGCACCCAACGAGGAAGCAATGTGTAAGAGGTGCGACACTTAGGGCAATATTTCCGATGAATCCATATGTGAAGAGTGATTAAATCTACATCAACAAAATAACGCTTCCGCCATCCATGGCCATGCAAATTATGAGAACAAAGCGGACACATAAATTTCCCCAATATTTTTGAATCTGGAGGATGTACAGAATTTTCTTCTACTTGCATTTTTTCTAATTCTATATCAATCTCTAAGAGCA
>JBBAEV010000088.1:0-2883 GCA_041655735.1 Bacilli bacterium
GTACTATGCGGGTGTAGCTCAATGGTAGAGCCCCAGCCTTCCAAGCTGGTCGTGAGGGTCCGATTCCCTTCACCCGCTTTAAATCAGTTAAATTTCAAATTTTTATATTCCATGGTGGATATGGCCTAGTTGGTTATGGCGCCAGATTGTGGCTCTGGAGGTCGAGGGTTCGAATCCCTCTATTCACCCTTTTATTAGCACCGTTAGCTCAGCTGGATAGAGTGTTCGGCTACGAACCGAAAGGTCGGGGGTTCGAACCCCTCACGGTGCACTGTATCTACAACTTTTAATATAATAAGAAATGGCTCTAAGGCGCCATAGCCAAGTGGTAAGGCACAGGTCTGCAACACCTCTATCCCCAGTTCAAATCTGGGTGGCGCCTCCAAAAATATATTATTTAACTCTTTTTTAAATCATGGAAAAGAATGTCAAAGACTGTATAAATACAGTCTTTTTTATATTAATACATCGTTATATTTTTTAAAAAAACACAAGCCTGCAATTTTTTAGGCTTGTGTTTTGCATTTAAGAGAAAAAATACATGGTACATATTGTTCAATTTATCAAATGGCAATCTCATTGGTACATCCAACCTTCTTAGAACAGTAAGCCTTAATCCAACTTTTTTAGAACTGTAATCCTTATAAGATAAACTTTATAATTGATATGTGGGACCATCTTGCACCTAATGGTTTTTACCATCTCGCACTTAATGGGTTTTACTATTATGTAAGTTTTGAAACAAAGACCTATGTGATAGTTGGTAAAAAATATCAAAATTTAAAAAATAGTGACAAATGGTCACACTACAAATTTAAAATAACAATATATACTAGATGAACCTCTGTTTGACAGGCAAAAAAGAAAACTGCCCTTAAACCCCTTGCAATGAAAGGGTTTGAGGGCTTAGTTATTTGTCAGAAAAATGTAGCATAATTTTCATTTTTTTGAGTTTGCCAAAATATTTTTTATCTCGCTAAGTCGTAGTCTTTTGTTGGTAAAATCTATATCAAAAGCTTTACCTATGTAATCTGAAATCTCACTGCGATAGTCAAACATATAAAGGTTTGTGTGTTCAAGGCTACAGCTAATATTATTTAGACATGTAATAATCTGTTCCGGTGTAAACTTGTAGTCGGTTTTCTTTTGGATAAGCCGCAAAATGACTAGTGAAATAAAGCAAGTGAGGACATGTGCATTTATCCGATCTTCGCGGGAAACATTAACTGGTCGAATATCCAAATCGCTTTTAGAAACTTTAAAATTATCTTCAATGTCAGATAAGCCTCGGTAAATCTCAATTACACGTTCTTGAGGCATTTCCAGCTCGCTGGTTACTATGCAGTAGTATCCGTCGTACTTAGCTTCTTCTGCAGCTTTCTCTTCATCGAAAATCAGTATCTTGCCTGGTTTTTCATATATTTCTCCAGTTTTTTTGTCAAAGGCAATATTTTTAATGTATGCCGCTGCACCATGTGTGGTACTCTTATTGTGATTTTTAGGATTAGCTATGACATCAAGTGCCTTTTTTATGGTTTCTGCTCTTTCTGTTCGTGCCTTTTTTGCATATTTTTCGCTCCAATAAACCACCTGCTTTTCGTCTATTAGCATAGTCTTTTTAGAGCCGTTTTTCATTGTCACTTGGATTTCCCGGACTTCAATACGCGACTTAACCTTGTAGTTATAGTCTTCTTTTAAAGGTTTACCGTTCTCGTCAGTGTAACCGGTATCATTAAGAACATACTTCTTAAATTTTTCTGCACCTTTGCGGATTGAAAAGCTAAATACATAACCATTTACACGCCTATCCCTGTCACCTCCCTTTAGAAAGAATATATTGTCAGAAGATGTACAACCCATATCTGCAACAGCGATAACCCTTCCGGGAGCAAATCTTACACATACATCCTTAAAGGCGGGAATAAAGGTTTTGCTATCGTGGGTATTGCCTGGAAACAACTTGTAATACAGGGGTATCCCATCTGCATCCATGGCTAAAGCCATCTGCACAATAGGGTCAGGACGGTTGTTTTTTTCCTTTCCATACTTGCGCATATCATCAGGTCTATCAATCTCAAAGTGAAAGTTTGTAACGTCAAAGTACATGAGTGTGGTGTCTCTGCCGAATTTTGCATGAATCTGTTCACTGATGAATTGTTGACATTCCAAGCCTATTCTTGAGTAATATGATAAAGCACGGTATACATCATGCAGCTCAAAGTCAAAACGTTCAAAGAACATGTCCTTGTATTCATAAGCTCTCTTTTTAGATGAGGGGTGCAAAATACGAGTTATGGTTAAAAGGGTCATAATTGAATTTGTATTATATTTAAAGGCCTCACCCCTTGCTTTATTGTTGAAAAATCGGTCTAATTCTAACTCGTGATATATTTTCATGATTACAGCGTAGCCCATATTATATCGGGTATGCGATTCATCAGTAAGTTTTTCAGTCAAATCAATTTCCAGTGTAATTTTTTTATTTTCTTTCCTGTCAAAATTCATTTGTGCAACAACTTCTTTGAAGTGGGTAATCGGGTCTGGAAATTCTTTTTGCAAGTCATGTACATATCCCAAAGTCTTATGATGCTTGGTTGTAGACCTCTTTGTTTCTTTGTCTCTGTATTTTTCTTCAATAACTAGATAAGTACCTTTTTTTTGTTCTCTAACATCTAGCCTATAAGACATAATATTTTTCCTCCCGTACTATTTAGCAGGCATATATGTATTGAATGCTACATATCTGGTTCTATTATATCACACTATGCTACCTTATGCTACATATTATTTCAAAGAAAAACAAAAAAATTCCTTTCAACATCAATAATTGAAAGGACTCTGGGCGATGACTTTATTCAAGGGGTGTCAAACAAGCGACTTTCA
>JBBAEV010000089.1:0-2866 GCA_041655735.1 Bacilli bacterium
ACAGGGTGGTGTTAGTTTTGTACTGAGTGATATTATAAAAAAAGGATTTACTTTTGAAAATTTTACCCGAGTAACACAAATCATTCCCATGGGGACAAATTTTCTAAATAGTGTAATTACATCAGTTGTAGGGACTATAGCAACTTTGTTCTTTTGCTCTCTTGCTGGGTTTGCATTTTCAAAATATACATTCCCAGGGAGAGACGGATTATTTTTGTTTCTGATTTTAACCATGATTATTCCACCTGAAGTGAGTATTGTACCTCTCTTTGTCGTGATGAGAAAATTGGGATGGATAAACAGCCTCCTTTCTTTGATTGTACCAAGAGCGGCGACTGCAGTGGGTATCTTTTACCTTAGGCAATATACATCACAATTTCCAACCGAGTTGCTGGAGCAAGCTCGAATAGATGGATGTAAAGAATTTTCATTGTTCATAAGAATTGTTATCCCTGGGATAACTCCTGCTCTTGCTTCCTGGGGAGCGATTTCACTAATTGCACGCTGGAACGATTTTATGTTACCTATGATCTTTTTGAGATCTCCACTAAAGCAAACGCTCATGGTTGCCATATCATTACTTCCTGTCAGTGATGGTTTGTCAACTCCTTGGCCAGTGGTTATGGCTGGAGTCGCTACTGCGACATTCCCTTTGATTATAGCATTCATTCTATTACAAAAATTCGATATAGCAGACCTTATGGCAGGTTCAACCAAAGGTTGAAAATATTACATATAAAATAACAGTATGGAGGAAACAATGAAGTTTAAAAATTATGGATTTAAATTCCCTACAGCGGAATTTCCCTATTATCATCTTGAACTCTTGCTTGAAGGGGCATCTAGTAAGCTCGCTTGCGAGGTCGTAAATGTTACAGTAGATGGTAAAAGGAATAGGGATTTTGAAGTATTAAATGATGGGAAATCTTGTATACCACCAGTAATTCAACCCGAAGCAAAAGAAAAAAAACTTATGGTTAGGATTGATTGGTCTAAAGGTAAAAGTTATACCATTAATATTGAACTGAAAGATAGCAAAGATAAGATTATCCATATGGAAGAATCTTTCCTTGCTACTGAAGAGAATGGGTATTGGAATAATGAGTGGAAATATTATGCGAGCCATGTAATAAAAGAGACATCTGGATATGATCGTGTACAGGAACCGGTGCATGTTGTTTTTGCTGTATACAAAGATAGAATATCAAATCCAATAAAGGAAATGCGGGTTGTTGAGATAGATACTGAGACAGGAAAAGCTACTGAAATTCGATCGCAAGTCTATGGCGTTAGTGAATGGGAGAAATGGCAAGACATTCACTGTCAACCATCAACAACCATTGAGATTGCATTTTTGGCCGATGTTCCTGCAAAAAAATCGAAAGTATTTTTATTTTTCTATGGAAATTCTGCTGCGGAAAAGCCTAGTTATGATTCTGACCTAAAGATTTCTGGAGATGGGTATGCTCTTTCTGTCGAAAATAGTTTTTATAAGGTCAATCTTCATAAGGATAATGGCAGTATAGATGAAATAATTCCACAGCAGGATCCTGACATATTATATTGTCACCACCTTGAGACAAATGGTGCATTGCAATGGAATCCCGGAGTATATGCACCTCCAAAGACTTGGATGCATGCATCTGATTGGGTAAATCCATCCGATTTTACTGTAATTGTGGGACCTGTTTTTGTGATGATCAAAAGGTTCAATCCAATTGAGGATTATGAAGAAGTTGATTGTTCTTTAACCTATATTTTCTATAGCAATAATCGTTCTATCACAGTTGAAAGTAATATTGATGTCAATAAAGAATTAGATGTAGTTGCATTACGCAATGGGTCTGTAGTGTTAAATAAGGAAACTACAGGAGATTTTGCTTGGCGAGATGTTGATCATGAGTTGAAAACTGTTCATATTACTGATTTGCCTAGACATCCAGTTAAAGGTATGGTATTTGATGCAAGAACTCCTTGGTTTGCCTTCTATAATAAAGAAAGAGGGAATGCTCTAGGAGTTATTAACTTGGATTTTTCGGGTATTAGAAGATCCAAGGGATTGGTTGAATGGGAGCCGTATTTTTATCTCCATTGGGGGCCGTGGTTTTATGTCTCACGACCTATTATATATACCTTTACATCAAATAACCCGCAGAGGGTAATGCACATGTCCGCTGGGACAAGCTTCTATGAGAAGTATAAATTACTTCCTTTCTCTGTAAATAAAGATGACAAAAAAACAGGTGGATTCGAAATCATAGATTTAGAAAACAAAAAAGAACGAGAGCCTCTATCGATAAAGATGGCTAAGCTGGATACTGATGAAAGAGTACCAGATGAGTGGATCCCGCCTATTCTGATTAGTCATTTTGAAGAGATGGAAGATTAATTTTATTTTTTGGTTTTTGTGTTTTCCTATTCATCTAATAATTGAATATGGCAAATAAAATTGAAATTAGTTTATCGAATGAAAGAATAATCCCTTCTGTCTTACAACGGAAGGGATGTTCTTTACGTCTATTATTCTAATCAAAGGCTCCCTACTGAGGTGAATTGCGTTCTTTCTTAGGGAGAACTAAAATTAAGAGACAAAAGGTAGACCTGATGAATAGAACTTTCATCAGGCATTTCTTGGAAATGGAGATAGGGTAGCGAACCAAAATCTAAACGAAACAAGAAGAGTAAAGGGGCGGTAGAGAATGCGTGTAACTTGTGCCTTGTTTATACTCTTACGAAAAAACCAATGATCATTTTCTTTATAGCACAACACTCCTTAAATGAACAAGTTAACTCCACTTTCAGAAGCTGCTTCCATATAGGTTGCTACTCCACCAATTTCAACTCCTTCAAGTAATTCTACATCTGG
>JBBAEV010000090.1:0-2816 GCA_041655735.1 Bacilli bacterium
AAGAATATTGTTTTATGGGATAGTGGAACATATATTCATATTAAAAACGTGGAGCTTTCTGAAAAATTATTTATCGAAATTGCTCAGTATGTTGAAGATGAGTTTGAGGGTATTCAATATTCCAAACTATTCAATATTTTCAAGTCTAGGCTTTTATTAGAAACGACCATAACTAATCCACACGCACTACATGGTGTGTTGGGATATTTTTTCCCAGATTTTGAATATTCATTAGGGGCTGTAATAAAGAAAGGAAGAAAAAGAATCCCGTTAGGAATACAAATGAAAAATTACATAAGTACCAATGGTGGATTGGCTAGTCTCGAAGAGTTGAAAAATGAATTTGGAGTACCTTCATATACAGTTGATCAACATTTAGCTAAGGCCAAAGATATTGTGAACTGGGGAAATGGATATTATAAAAGTTTAGAATCCTTAGGAATATTAGCCCAAGATGTTAGTGGAATTGAAGGTATTCTTTCTGAATCATTATCCAAAATGGATGGGTACACTTCAATTCAAACATTCTATTTACGAATTACGAATGTTAGACTAGATCTAGTTGAAAAACTTCAGATAACTAATCGAACAGCGTTATTTAACTTAGCAAAAGCTTTATTCGCCAGCGATTTTATTTTTCATCACGGGTTACATATTGCAGTTAAAGGGTTTCCCATTAAAAACTTTAACAAAGAGTCAGTTATTCGTTATTTTCTTACTGATGATCTGGGATTTAGAAGAGAAGAATTAGAAGCCGTTTTTAAAAAACTAAACTGGCTTGACGATAATAATGCTGTTTCTTCATTTATTAATAGTGCTTCAATCCTTCAAATTTCATTAGATGAATTCATTTGGAGCGAACATTTAACTATCTCAAAAGAAAATTTGCTTAACGTGAATAATATAATTTCATTATTATTAGATAAATCAGATTATTTCTCAGTACCACTAATTAAAGATTATTCAGAATTTCCAGAAATTGGTTATTCTTGGAATGAATTCTTAATTACTTCAGTGATTCGCAAATTTGAAGATCAACTAAATTTCAAACTAATTGAATTGGATATCCGTTCAAATCTATATTGCCGTAGTTTCGTGGTACCAAAACATGTTCCTGCGAGTAGGTATTCAGACCTTATTAAATGGATACTCGAAAAAGAGCAGATAAAAGAAATATCTGAAGCTGAGTTATTTTCTTTTTTAAGTAGCCGCGGATTACTAATTAACGAGAGAATTCCCACGGAAGTATATAACAATGACTTTGTAAAAAGTTAGTTTTGGTTAAAGAAATAAGCACTTCGGGTTGCTAAATGTTTTAAATACAATGTAAAAGCGTTGGGTATACGTACTACGAGAAATTATCTTCATTCTCTATTTGTAGAATAGGGTAATGCTACAGAAGTAATTAGCTGTTTTGACATAAATATTTCATCTTCAATGATTTCTGGCTTGTTCTTGTATTTAGAGTTGTGTTTAATGTCCAAAAGAGCTTGGGCTGTGACAGCAGAAACAGGGATGTTAATTTTTTGGGATAATTCCTCGAGTGCAGCAACAACATTACCTTTAAAACCGCCCGCAATATAAACAAAATACTTCAACATTGAAGAAGGGTCTATTTCTTTGTTTGATCCAGAATATGTCTCTTGCAATACCAACATATCTTTATGATTCAGTGCATAAGTAGCACTTGCTTTTGTATCGGCCATGCCACAGTTTCTAGTATCTCCATGAGCAATAAATACATCTGGAAAACCTCCTCTTCTATCTAGTTTTGTCTTCTTCCTTCCTATCCAGACAGCTTTATCGAAGCCAAGCGACTTTAAAAGGGTCGTTGTTGCTTTTTCGAATTCTGTGGCTTTAACGCCTCCAGAATTTGCATATTCCAGATACACCGATTCTTCTACCGTACTTTTCCTTGCCATAATGGGATTTATCGCTTCTATGACTTGTTCTCTGGAAAACCCATAAGTTCCCATTTCGCTACAGTGCTCCGCTACAAAGTCTGAATTGAAGGGATTTTCTTTCATGTACTCAATGCACTTGAGCTGAATCAAAGTCTCAGCCCCCGATTTTTGTTTCTTTGTTTGTGGTTGAACTACTCTTGTATCCTTAGCTTTGTCATATCGGCCATAGGCTCGTTGGAATGATTCATTGTTTTCTGGGTATCTAATGTAATCATCTTTTTTCTCTAATTCGGAACTATACACAGCATCAAAAGATTCGTTAAAAATGTACTTTTCTTTTCCAGAAGATTTTTGTAAATCGCATATAAGCAATCCTGAAGCCTGCAAGTAATTTTTTGCTGTATTAGCAATATCTGAAACATTTTTAAGTGCTAAATTTAATTTGCTTGATCCTCTTGGGGTGTATAAGTCTTCAGCAAGGTTGTTTACAACCGAGCGGAATTCTATTCCTTTTCTTAATTCAAGTATTTTATTTAGGCATAATTCATAACAATTATAGTTGTGGCCATAGATAACAGGAATTTGGATTTCTTGGTTAGTAATATATCCCTCTAATCGATCATCGTGCAGTAGCATCAAAATAAAAATAAAGGGTTTTATCTTAATCCGATGATCAATCTTGATGTTCCGCCCGATACTGTAACTAGAAGGATATTGATGTCTAAGTAGTGCAAGTTGAAGTATTTTTTGGGGTTCAATGCCATCCCGCATCATTTCTCCAGCAATTGTAAACTCATAAGATTTATCTTTCTTTTTGAAGACTAAGCCTAAGCATTCTAATTGCGCAAAATAAGTTCTCATCCCTCCTGATTTAGGATCTCTCAACATTGCATTACCTTTTACCCCAACTGA
>JBBAEV010000091.1:0-2815 GCA_041655735.1 Bacilli bacterium
TCTTGAAATTTTCTTCATAATACTTTTTTGACATATTTTTCTCCTCCTAATTTTATTATATCATGTTCGGAGAAAACATGTCCTATCTAGCGTAGCCCATCCATCTCATCTATCCTAGCAATATTATCTTTATCTATATTTACTCGAACTGTGATATTCAATTTAGAATTAATTCGTATTGCATTTTTTATATTGCTTAGTATTACAAAAAATGTATCACTCTTATCAGGTAAGCAACGTCTTTTATTATGTATATCCGGCGGACCATCTATTGTTACCTGCAAAGTTTTTATATTTAAAGATGAAAGTTTCATAGCAACATCTTCTGTTAATAGATACCCATTTGTAACCATAGACGCCATGTACTTATCCCCGAAAGCTATTTTTGCCGTATGTGATAATTCTTCAATTATATCAAAAGCTACTAATGGTTCCCCACCGTACCATGTTATATGTAAATAGCTATGATTATTAGCATTGCTAGTTATTAATGATTTGACATTAGATATGACGTTTTTATCCATTGTTCCGTAATTTCTACCTTTTTCATAACAATATGTACATCTAAAATTACACTTCATAGTAGGGGCTATCGTATAATTAATTGAATTATTTGAAAATCTGCTTATATTATGCAACATAATTATATAGTCCAGTTCTGATAAATCATCCTCTACAACCATTTGACCCTCAATTAAATTATCCTTTAAATCAGCTTCTATATTGTTGAAATCACCGTTATCAAGGGCTTTGTAGAATTGCTTTGAATATTCGTTATTTAAACGCAATACACTACTAGTAAGGGTATTATAAATGTAGATAGAATCAGCTTCCTTCTTTATTACATTAAATCTAGATAATTTCATAAATCATTCCCCCTAATATAATATTTTAATAGGATGCTAAATAATACTTTATACCTTATAAAAAATGCAAAACCTATTATTAAAAATTGATCTTTCTCGTTAGAAATTTAATTTATAGCTAGATTATATCTTGATTTTGCAATCACACATTTCCATTAATAATGGGTCGTGATTTACTATTATAACAATATTATTAACTTTTAAATGACTAATGTATTTCTTCAACAAATTTATACTATCAGGGTCTAAGGAATTGGTTGGCTCATCCAATATAAAGACAGACGCATTCTTAGATAATAATCTTACTATTCCTATTTTTTGTAATTCACCCCCAGATATATTGTTGTTATAATCATTTATTACTTTATCTAGGTGCATATTTATGAAAACATTTGGATTTTGGAATGTATTGTTATTAAGTTGAACATTAGAATAGCCCCCATGAAGAAATATATTGTCCTTTATTTGACCATTTATTAAACATGTATATTGTTCTAGCAGGGAAATACTATAGTGCCTGATGTTATTCATATTGATTTTCTTAATATCTACACCATTGTACTTTATAGTCCCACTGTATTGTTCGTTATATAAACCAATCATTATATCTAGTAATGTAGTCTTACCACTACCATTATCTCCATATATACAATAACTACTACCTTTAATAAAAGTATATGTAAAACTATCAATAATCTTTATACCCGCTCTTTCTAAAGTGACATTTTTGCATGATATTTCATTTATTTTATAAGTTTTATAATCTATATAGTCATCTATCTTTTCATCTATATCCATATTATAAATATTATTAATCCGGTTATAAGATGCCAAATTATTTTGATATTTGCTTCCTAGTGATGTGAAGTAATTTAAATTACCTAGTATCATATTAAAATAAGAAAAAATGATGGTAAAGTCGCCAATTGATACAGTGTTTGCTATGACACCCTTTCCTCCAATTATAAATATTAGTAGACTAGACAATAAAATTACTATATTATCTAAACTAGAATATGCAAAGAAAAATTTCTGTGATTTTATAATATTATTAAAAAAGGTATTATACTCTTTATCTAAATTGTTTAAAAAAATTGTGGATAGGGAATGCCTACGTATAAATACTAATTTTTCAATTTGTAACATCATTTTGGAGAAAAAGCTAGATTTATTTTCCTTTAATATGAGAGATATCTTATATATCTTTTTCTTGAAAGAGATATATAAAATATAATACAAAAAACAAATAATTAATATATATAAATATAATATCCTGTTTAACAAGTAAATTCTAAAAGAAATAAAGGCCAGTGTTAATATATTGAATAACACATTATTTGATAAATCCAAAATAAAACTAGATAAAGAATTAGCATCTATATTAATCTGCTCATTTAAATGCGACGGACTGATATTATTAATCTTATGTAATTGTAGTTTATGAACATGTTTGAATATATCTGTAATCATACGATAGGCTATGTTGGTTTGAATACATAAATTGAATTGATTAGATGCATAGGTAATAACAATATTTAAGATTCCAATACTTGTTAACAATACTACAAGATGTAATAAGAAGTTCAAATCTTTAGTTGTGGTTAATACATCAATTATTTTTGCATAAATTATTGGATTTAAAATAGATAACGCTTTAATCACAAATGTTAAAAATATTGCTAAAGCTAAATGCAAATAGTGATCTTTAAAATATGTAAAAGTAAAAGGGAGCATGTTTTATTATCCTTCCTCTTTAATTTATTTTAGTGTATCATAGATAATTTGAATAAAATGTTGAAATCTGTAATTAAAATATTAATATTTGGATGGGCTACGCTAGATAGGACATGTTTTCTCCGAACATGATATAATAAAATTAGGAGGAGAAAAATATGTCAAAAAAGTATTATGAAGAAAATTTCAAGAAACAATTAGTTAACATTTACAAC
>JBBAEV010000092.1:0-2784 GCA_041655735.1 Bacilli bacterium
GGCCAGTGCCATCGCCCTCAATAAAAGGAATCGTTGGATTATTGGGGACATTAAGCCCTTCTGCCGTCATGGTTATTTTTTGTTTCATTGTAGTTCCTCATTACTTAAGTAGCTGTGTGAATAGAGATTCCGTAACGGCTCGTAGTGTACCAGAAAGAGGTGGGCATGTTAATACCCTCCACTTATCCTGTAATTGTTCAGGAAAAGCAGTACATTTAAGGATAAACTGTGGCCCACCAAGATAAGAAAAATAGTGAATGAAGTTAAAAAAGAAGATGGTAATAATTACAGATGTCATCTGACCTTGCAGGGCGTTATGTGTTATTTATGGTCATGACAGCTATAAAACAATCTCTTAACTGATCTAATTTCTTATAATACAAGCTATAATTAATTAATATTGACAAATAGACGCATTACCGTTTAACAAAACATCGCCCATCTGACAGGACTTATTGTAATAGTAGCATTAATATTTGTTACGTGAGACAAAGATTTGAGAGAAGTCAACAACCCTGACGGGTAATTATTTGACCTTCAGGGGTAATTTTATGCACTTATGCTTTTTTTCATTCCTTATGAGTAATCTTTTTGCATTTGTTTGATAAAAGCTTCTACTTCATTAGGTAATTCAGCATGAAGATCGGTATCCTTGTTTAGGATCTTTTTTAAAATAAAAAGAGTCACATTCTTATGGTCCGCTAAAATAATTCTCCCTCCAAACCATCCTGTAGCCACCGCTTTTTCTAGTAACACTTGGGGATAGCTCTTAGAAAATTGTTCCTCTTTATGTTCGCTATTGGTGGCACAGAGATAGAGCCCAAGGCGCTTATTACTCAGTTCTTTTATATTTCTTCGACAAAACCGCTTTAAGAGGGGAGGAAAGCGTCCAGCATGAATTCCCCCGCCAATAATCACGGTATCGTAATGAAGGAGAAGGTCTTTAGGCATAGTACGAGAAACTTCAACTAAATTTGTTTCTGTCCCCAGGCCTTCACTAATTCTTTGAGCACATTCGCGAACATATCCATGTCGAGAAGCGTAGATAATCAAAGTTCTCATAGTTCCTCCCACCAGTACTTCAGATTATATACATACGGCTCTTGTGATAGCAATGAATTCTTGCAAGAATCCATAGTATACAAATCTTGCCTCTCACCTTCCCTTTTATTATACTTACTTATATACAGTTAGATTCGACTTTTTAAGAGGAGTTTATCATGAAGCGCAAACAAAAAATACTTATTATAAGCTTTCTGCTCCTGAGTGGCTTTACGTTACTCTTTGGCGTACCTATTGCAGAAACTGCCCATCAGAAAATCCTAGATATGGATCTCTCACAATCAAGTATGGAAACTATTGTTCAAGCATACGACGACCTTTACACCCATATCGGTATCATCGCTAACAATGCACGCGCTGATATGATTGAGGCTCGCCAGCAAGGCAATCGCCAAGCTTATCGTGAGGCGTATAAGCGTTACACAGACTTGGCTGCCTATGCTATGTCGCAGGCTCAAACAGAGCGTTTACTAGAGCGAATTATGGCTGAACCTGATAATAAACAATTGGAATATGCTCTTTGGTTATATGAGAGAAGTCGCTATTATAGGCCAACTTTGCGTATAGATTTCGTGCAAAGTGAGGAGGGTTTTAATTATTGCTATACTCAACGTATCCAGCAACCTCCCCAAACGAAAATTGTTTTACCAGATGCCTCTCAATTTCGGCTCAATGCTTCAAAGACGGGGATGTTAGCGGGCTGGGGATTAACTCCAGACCATATTGATTATGAACCTGGTCAAACTATTCCCATGCCCCTCACTGACCAAACTCTTTATGCTATATGGACGAGTGCTGTTCAGTTTTTTGATCCAATTAGCCAGACTGAAGATTTACACCAAGCCGTAAGCCTTGGTGATATAATTGTTGTTCCCCAAGTAACTCCCCCTACTTCCAACTATAGGTTTCTTGGTTGGTATGATCAAAATACCCGTACCCTTGTCGATCAGGCAACTTCGTATGAGGTTGTGAGCAAAGGAGCTTTTTTCAAAGGTTTATGGAAAAATCTTACCGTAGAAGCAATCAGCCCTCTATACTATGGCTTTGACCGCTTACCAACTGATTCACAAATCAAAGTTGGTTTCAGTGTTTCAAATCAAGGAAATATTCCTCTGCGTGGCTTAACTGCAACCCTCTCTTCTTCTAGTCCCTATGTGACTATCCTCCGCGATAGGCTAAAACTAAACGATATTCCAGCCGGCCTGTATAGGACTAACAATAACCGTTATGCAACAAGATCTCAGACCTCCATTAGTGGTGAGGTTAACACTTTTAACTTTATCATCACTGAAGCGCCAAGTGGGACACCCATTCCCCTTACCATTTCCATAACAGATGAAAGTGGAGAGAGCTGGACTTCTTCAGTAACATTTACGGTCCGTTAAGAGTTCAGGCGGCCTATAGTGCCGCCTGCATCCCGGTATAAACAATTAAATCTGGGATGGTTCTCTAGTTCATGCCTCTAATGATTTCTTACTCCCCTATATTTTACTAAAACTTGCCCGCTTAACATTGCCTCCTTGATCTGAACCAGTTACGATATAACAAGGAGGAGCATATGGCTCGATTTTTTAAAAACCGCAGTGCTGTTCAAGGGAAATCTCCGGATGAATTGATTTTTATAGGGCGCCAAAAAGTCGATTCGGTGAAAATCCGCATGATCCAATATAATGAGAGCTTTATCGAGGAAACTGCTGGGGATACTCTGGCAGAGGTGCTTAA
>JBBAEV010000093.1:0-2756 GCA_041655735.1 Bacilli bacterium
ACCAGTGTAGTGGGGGAAACATTAGTCAGAGTTACTGATCCATCTCTTTCTATTCAATCTATAAAACCGCTCCTTAAAAAGAGAGTTGAAACTATTGATCAAATTTCTAACCACTATGATGAGCTTAAGAAAGACCCTCTTGCTGTATGGATTGAACTTACGCTCGGAATTGATATTGTTACACAAGAATCCCCAATAAGAGCAAAACCAAAAACACTAAGTGAAGCCGCTTCACTTTTAGCAGAGGACTCTGGCGCTAGTGAAAGTCAGGCAAAACGTGCTTTACAGGTATTCCTTTTAAAAACTGAACAGGTAAAAACACACGAAGGGCGAAGAATGTTTGCATTCAAATTGCACCAATTCATTAGTGGTCCAGGGAGTGTTCAATCTACTTTAGAACCTGAAAATAAGCGATTAATCACATTAGATGAGCAAGTATATGCACCCGAAAGGCAACAGGAAGAAGTAAAACTCTATGCAACACACTTCTGTAGAGAATGTGGGCAGGAATATCATCCTGTCTGGACTGATGAAATTGGAATGGATTTCCAACCTAGAAGTATAGAAGAACAGATAGGGGAAGATGAAGATATAGCTTTTGGGTTTCTTGCCCCCATACGGATGGGGCAGCAGTTTACAGGAGAAGGTGATGTTCCAGATAGCTGGATGGATTACACAACCGACCCCCCAAGGATTAAAAGAGATAAGAGGAAGTTTGTTCCTAAAAGTATAAATCTAGATGCTAGAGGATCAATTGGAGGAGAAACAGCATACTGGTATCTTCCAGGGAAAATGAGATTTTGTGTAAACTGTGGAATTGAATACGAACCATATGGGAAAGATGTTAACCGATTAGTAGGCCTTTCTGGAGAAGGACGGTCCTCATCAACCACAATGATAACACTAAATCTCCTAAGACAGCTTTTTGAAGAGACCACTGACTCAGCCGATTTTACAAGTTCAAAGAAAATTCTTGGCTTTACTGATAATAGACAAGATGCTGCGTTACAAGCAGGGCATTTTAATGATTTTATATTTCTTATCACCATCAGGTCAGCCTTACTAGCTGCTATTAAAAATAACAATGGCTTTCTCCAAGAATCTGATTTATCTGAAAAAGTATTTAATGCTTTAGGGTTTAACAGCACAGATACTGAAGTGCTATCTGAATATATGATTAATCCACATCAAGCGGGGTTTGCTAGGAATAAAGCACAAGAGGCTTGTCGTTTTATCCTAGGATACAGATTAATCAGAGATCTTAGGAGAGGCTGGCGGTTTAATAATCCAAATCTCTTTCAGCTCGGGCTAATTTCAGTTGATTACCTTGAATTAGATGATTTTACAAAAGATGATCAGAGGTTTGCCAATGCACATAAACTATTGAAAGAAACAGATCCAAGAATAAGAAAAGAGCTGTATACCTATGTCTTTAATGAGATGAGGGAGCGTCTTTGTATTGAAACTCGATTTTTAAACAGTACGGAACAAGAGAAATACAGAAACGAAGGATTTAAGCAACTTACTGATAGATGGAACCTTTCAAATGATGAAAAACTCACCTCTGCAAGTTATCTTGTTCTAGGTACATTACCAAGGAACAAAAGGGTCGATATCAGTAATTTATTTGGAGGAGGGCCATATTCTCGATTAGTCCGAAAAATTAAAAAGCTAAATATTTGGAAAGAATTTGGTATGGAAGCCCAGATTTATCCGATGAAAAGTGCAGAAATTGTAATTCTTCTTGAAGATATGATGAATATTGCTAAAAACTATGGCTATGTTTCATCAGAAAAAATCAATAAAGGAACACTTACTGGATGGAGGTTGAACAGTAACTCTCTCGTATGGCAAATGAGTCAGGAAGAACAAGATGAAAATTCAACAAATAGTTTCTTTAAAAATCTCTATGATATGTTAGCTGCTGGGTTTGTAGATAATAGAAGAGAACTCTACAAATTTGAAGCATATGAGCACACTGCTCAGGTAGATTCTGAGAGAAGACAACTTCTTGAACAACGGTTTAGATATTCCCAGCGCGATATAGAATTATGGCAAACTGATCATCCTAATACGGATTTAAAAGCCCTTCCAGTTCTCTATTGTAGCCCTACTATGGAACTCGGAGTAGATATCTCCTCATTGAATACGGTCTATCTAAGAAATATACCTCCCACACCTGCAAACTATGCCCAACGGTCTGGTAGGGCCGGGCGATCAGGCCAAGCCGCGCTTGTTGTAACCTACTGTGCATCCAGAAGTCCTCATGACCAATGGTTCTTCCAACATGCTTCTGACATGGTTCATGGTGTTGTTGCTCCTCCTTCATTGGACTTAGCCAATAAAGATCTTGTTGATAGCCATATGCATTCAGTGTGGATTGCTGAAGGGTTAGTAAAATTACCTGTTTCAATAGCAGAAATTCTTGATATGGGTGTTGAGTCTAAACCAATAATATCTGAAATTGCCGAAGCTTTTACGGACCCTGAAATGAATCAAAGGGCAAAGAACAACATTGTACAGTTGATGAATCGTATGTCTGATAACTTAGATGTAACTAATGCACCTTGGTATCACAGTGAGTATGCTTCTGAGCTCGTGGCGCATGCGTGGAGTGAATTTCAACGTGCTTTTGATCGATGGAGAGAATTATATGATGCGACACTAAAGCAAATGAGTTTCGCTGATAATATTATTAAAAGTTATACATCAAAGCAGGATGAAATTGTCTCTTCCCGGAGAAGGTATTTTGAGGC
>JBBAEV010000094.1:0-2739 GCA_041655735.1 Bacilli bacterium
GGGGATAAGAGCACCTTTGGTACCCCGATAACGTTCGATGATATCGTTAATCACAGGGACGACATCTTCCATTTTCATTTCGTGTTCTGGGGGTGCGGTCTTACTAGTTTCCGCTGTTGCCAAATGAGTCATATACTCTCCTTATTCTGTCTTTACATCTCTTGCTCCACAATTAATATTCTTTTCGTAACATGTTACCATGTAGATTTGTAGAAATCAAATAAAAAAAGAGGGGATTGTTAATAATATATAGGAGGAAGTAGGTATTAGGATAGAATTGCTCAAGATTCGTAACACTAGACCGTTTAGCTAGTTTGCAAATAAAGGGAGGAAGTTTTAGTTCTGAGATACTGTAATAGGCTTGGCGATGTTTTATTATAGTTTGCCAAGCCATTCCATAGCTAGTTTTTTAGCCATCAAAGAGATTGGTAATTTTGGCGGACACTTTCCAAATCAAATCAACCAGGGAAGACATTATTGATTTGGAACGGGTGGCCGCATAGAGGGCGATGCGCAGTTCTTTAGACCATGTTCATGCTAATGCAAATTATGTAGTTATTTGGCAACCTCGGCATTACGTTCATTCCAAGGAACCCAGTTGGCATTAGTAAAACCTTTAAGCACCTGGAGCGCATTACGATCTTTGCTGTCACCAGTGATTTTTACTGAATCGGGTCTAGCTTTCCAGCGATCATCGGTAGTGCCAGCAGCTCCTCCTACCCACTTATAAGTTATGGAGTACTTCCCAAAAGATTCCATTTGGGCTGCTTTTAAGTGAAGTACAACCGGCTTATCTAGCATGAATTCCTGACGGATATGATAAGGTTCATCGACGTATGGCTCATAACTAGGAATAACATTGTCTGGTAACAACCCATAATCAGTATAGACATGGTAAAAACCTTTTAACGTGTAAGTTCCAGCTTTGAGGTTTTCGGCAAAGTAGATGGTATCTACATTGGCAAGTATACCTACCATCTTAAAGGGGATAATAGCGCCATTTTCATCCTCAATCAGGGGGGCCCATCCCGTCGCATTGTTATTAACAAGATAACCTCCTGTTTCTCCATCTTCGGCCTCAAGCACCAGCATAGAAGCCTCAGCTGAAACTGGTGGTTCTATATTCAATGCGGTAAAAAGAGACATACACCCTGTTATAGAGAATAAAACAAGTCCGAAAAATAATAACACCTTCCATTTTTTCATGACCTTCCTCCTGTTTTTATGTCTACATCATGCCGTGAGTAAGGATGGTAAGTCAAATAAAATGTCAAATATCTTAAAAATTGTAAGTAAGCGCTTTTAATATATTGATGTATTGGGACAAATTCATCTTTAACTGTTCTTCTTCAATCTGAGAGGCAAGTACTTCGATCTCGGCGATAAGGGTTTGTTGGCGTCCCTGTAAACCGGCCTCTGCTAATTGGGCATTGAGGAGTTTGCGTTGGGTGAGCGTCTCTGTTTTCTCTTGTTGGTTTTGGAGTTTTTCTACGGTCATAGTCAGTTTTACATGATTTTCACGCACCTTTTGTTCAATCTGTTGACGAACAGATTGAGATTGTATACGGGCTGACTCTGATTGGGAGGCTGCGCGACGTATTTCATTAAGAATTTTTCCCCCATCCCAAAGCGTTGTTTTAAAACCAACCGAGACAGTTAAGTCGTATGTGTCTTTTTCTTGCCAATCGCTGTCAATGATTGGGAATTTTGGTCCACCATATGTGGCATTTATGACTAGAGCTACATCTGGTTTACCATAAAAGGATCCTTTTGCAATCTTCTCAGCTTCGGTTGTGATTTTCTCAAAGGTTGAAACAGCCATGAGTGCTGGTTGGTCAGCTGCTAAAGCCTTGTCTACTAATGCAGAAACGGGAGTTTCAAGGAATGACGTAAGGGTCTCTTCATCATAGGATTGAAAGATGTTAGTAGCACTAACATCTTTTCTTCCACTTAACCTCTGTAATTCGAGTATTTGTGTATCAATGGCATGTTGAATCTCTAACTTAGCCATAGTTATTTGCTGTACTTGTAGGCGAGTCTCACCCACCTCCAAAGCTAATAACATACCCGATTGTGAAGCCTGCTGAGCAAGAAAGACCAATTCGTGTGCTAATTGCTCTTGCTGCTGGAGGAGGGCGAGAATTGCTTTTAGATGGGTAACTGAGGCCAACCTCGTTTCAAGTTCAGAGAAGAGCGTTCTATTTTGATTTTGTAATTGATTGCGCTTAACTAGCACCATGGCCTCTGAGAGTTTAAGGGCATGACTGCGCTTACCCCAGGTGAAAATGGGTTGGGTAAGAGTGATGCCAGTGCTGTAAATAAGGGGATCCATTCCCTCATAGAGAGTCACAGTAGGAGGGTCAAAAGGAGTGAGTGGAGGACTTCCCGTAATAACTTCATAAAAATTATCCAAATTTATTGTAATAGGACCAATGGGCGGGTTTTTCATCCAAGTTGCACTGAAGTCAAGTTCAATATTGGGCCAGAACATCGCTTTGGCATCTTTGACATCGAGTTGTGCTTGGGTAATCTCTTCTTGTAATAAGAGTAATTCTGTATTGGTGCGTAGACTTGCTTTTAGATCCTCTGTGGTCAGTGGTGCGCTATAAAGGGGGAATAACCCCACTAGTATCAAAACAATGAGATAGATTGTTCGGCTGTGTGAAGCTGGTTGTTTCATGACTTTGCCTCATGTTGAATATAGCTACGAATTATGATTCTGCGCTCAGTTATGTAGTA
>JBBAEV010000095.1:0-2706 GCA_041655735.1 Bacilli bacterium
GTACTGAAATAAAAACCGTGTTAATTACCGAAATTTCTATATATTGTCATATAAACCTATATTGTACTATTCAGCAATTTACATTTATTACCAATATAATTTTATACATTATTCCCATATTTTATATATACGCTGTCAACCTTATTACATTTCATTTATTCAAAAAATCCTTGTAATATGCTTTATGACTACATTATAAGCCGTTTTAAACAGTGTGTATAATACACTATTATATGCACCAAACATATGTTCGGTAGTATACGGGAGGGTATTTTACACTATTTTTTACATTATTTTCCTAATATATATGCATAGCACGTCAATTCACACACCCAACTTACACGAATTCACGATACCCTTACTCCCATCTACATTTCACCCCTCCCCCCTATTTTTACACCACATCGAACCTTATTCGATAAAACCCTTATATATCAATGTATACACCCTAAAATTGTACCAAGTCACGAAACAACTTCAATTCTATAAATAAAGTCAAAACTTAACCATACCAACCATAACAAGCAATAATAACGATCGCATATAAATTAAATAATAAAAATATTGACATATTTATAATTTTATGATATGATAAAACAAATCGAGATTTCATTTGAGTTCGATTTTCGAACTGAAAATAACAAGGGTATGTTCATTTGAGTTCGATTTTCGAACTCTATGAGACTGTAATAAACACTAATATAATAAACACTAATAAACTTATATATGGTTTCACCATAATAAAGGAGTAAATTTTATGAATTATTTATACAGTAACGCCATAGTAATCAACAATGATTATGCTTTGCTTTATTATATTGGTTTAAAAAGATTATTAAACTTAAACAATGAAATAATATTTACATTTAAGACATTAATTGAAATATTAAAAATACTTTTTAAAATAAACATATCTATAAATACTAAAAGAAAAAATGACTTTATTGATTATCTTTATACATTAGAGCAATTATCCCTTGTTTCAGTCAATAATAATATAAAGAATAATTCTATAAATGATTTAATATATCTTACTTTTAATTCAGAAAAAGAAAAGAAATATGGTTATAGTATTATAAGTGATTCTGAAATAAACAAAATACTTTCCTATTCTGGTTCAGTTGACAATATAAAACTACTTAATCTTTATTGCAATATAGTTAGTCGTATATACACTCCTTCTAAGCATGATAATAGACCTTTTTGTATGCAATATAAATATTGTATGCCATCATATAAAACATTTAAAAATGATGGTATTGTTCAAAATAGAAGTATAATAAAAGACTATATTAATATACTTCAGGATGATCTTAATCTTATTAAATATAAAAATAGTGGTTATATGACCAAAGACAATAAAAGAATTAAAGGATGCAATCATTATATTCTCACTAGAGATTATCCTAATGAAAATTATGATTTATTATTTGCCAACATTTTAGAAGGATATAAAAAAGCAAAAAGATCTGAGGGTTGGAATATCACTTGCAATAGTGATAGGAATTAAAAAATAAATATTAAAAATGTATTGACTTTTTATTCAATTTATGATATACTTATATTGTAAATAATTTTAAAGGAGATACTGTATTGCAATGGAAGGACTACTCAAAAGAAACGCTAAGAATGATTATTACATATCAAAGAAAGGATATAATGAGAATATTTCAGAACAATTAAATCTCTTGCTCTTAGATAAAGTAAGAATTTATTTTCATGATTGTAATAATAAAAAATACTACTTTAAGGGTAATTTGATCAGAAAAAAGAAACCTCCTTCTGAAAAAGAATATAATTATTATATCAAGAATAAGAATTTAGATGAATTATTTAATAAAAATATTAATAATAATATAAAAATTAAAATTATACCCTTTGTCTGCAACGGAGATGATAACATAAATGATTTGTAATTATTTTAAAAATGATAAATGTATAATAAAAGGAGAATCAACAGGAGTGTCTATTAATTATCCAGAAAAAGCATGTCCATTACATTCACACAATATAGATGAAGATAATTTCAATTATATAAATGAAAAATGTAGTATATGTGGATGTAGATTTAAAAATATAAAACAAATATTTGTACATGGATATGATACATATATATGTAAAACTTGTTCTAAAAAATATAATTTAAAAGTACAGCCAGCAATAGAGAACTATTATTTTTGAATGGAGGTTAAATATTGATACCAAAACAATACTTTACTAATAGCATTGATGGGAAAACACTTTATGATTTTAAGAAAAAATTAGATTATAAATTAGAAACATTTGAAGAAAGACTTGAACTTGTAAATAAGATATTTTATACATATCCTTTGAGATTAAAAGATGAAAATGGTAATCCTATTATTTGTTTTGATAATTTTTTTGCAGAATATTTTGATAATTATTATAATCCGCATTTAGGTTCTACTACAGAAATAAAAGATGGTAAGTCATTAGCTGAAGATGAACCAGTATGTGCTTTTCTTTCTCAGGTTGCTAAGTATCTTGATGATTCTTTAATGACAAAAGATGAAATAAAAAAAAGACGCAAATTAAAACAAGATATTAAAAATAAAGAAACTCAGTCTGATAATATTTATTTTAATTCCAGTATGAGAGATGATGGAGAAATACAATCTTTGAGAGATATTAATGCCATATTTGAATTTTCAGAAAAAGAAATTCCTCCTTTTGGCGGTAATTATA
>JBBAEV010000096.1:0-2702 GCA_041655735.1 Bacilli bacterium
AATAAAAGCAATTTCATTACCATCTTTATCATAACCAACTAGTGAATTAAGACTGACATTGCGGATATTTTTTTTATCACTTCTAAAATGCATCAATATTTCATTTGTAATTGTCTTCCACTGGAAATGAGGTTTTATCTATATCCTTAGCACCAATAAAATTAATAACTAAGTTTTCACCATCAGTAGTGACTGATGGTAAAATAGTTTTAATCATCGTTCTTTTAACTTTTAGATCAAAATCATCAAAAGAATTAAAATAAGTATCTAATATATTTAAAACTAAATCAGACATTTCTTTATCAGTTATTTCAGTATGATCCTTTTTAGTTATTTCTTTGATTTGTTTCTCTAATTTTTTATTAGTTTCTTTTAACTTTTTTATTTGACTATTTATCTCATCCATTTCACTAGTTTCTATATAGGGTATTTTTTCAATATAGCCTTGTATAGCACTTTCATTTTTGTTTATAGCTTTTCTTAAAGTTTTAAGTTCTTCATTATCTTTGGTTTCTTTATCAAAAATAATAGTAGAGATATCTTTTAATTTTAAATATAATTTGGAAGTAGGGGCAGATATTTTTTTTATTTCTTCCATTACTAAATCATCAATAAGGCTACCATTAGCATTAGGGCATTTACATTTAACTCTTCTACTTTTTTCTTTTAACTCACACATATAGTTAAACTTTCTTCTACCGAGTTCATCATATCCTGGGGTTGTTTTAGATCTCATAAAAGAACCACAAAATGAACATCTAATAATACCTGATAATAAAGCATTAGTAACACTTGTATGACGGTACCTTTTACTAGAGTTCCCTTTTATTATATTTTGAACTTCAACCCAATCTTTTCCTGATATAATTCCTTTATGCTTTCCAACCGATACAACCCATTCAGTGATATCTTTTTCAATTATTATGGGTTTTCCATTTGATGATTTACCAGGACCTGTTTTATTGTAAACCATTAAACCATGTTTACCATCAAATTTAGCAAGTTCAGCATAAATATCAATTTTAAAATCTTTAAAATAATTATAAGTATAGATATCAGCAACAGCATAAACCGGATTAGTTAAAATATTTTTAAGAGCCCATCTAGAATGATTTTTATTATTTTTAGTTTTTATATCATTATTAATCATATAAGTTTCCAATTTAGTTTGAGAACGAAGTTCTATCATTTTAGTAAATATTAATTTAACAATTCTAATTTCTTCATCAATTGGAGATAATTTAAATAATTTTCTTTTTTTATCATCATTATCTTTGACATATTCAACAGCTACAGATTTAAACCCAGTAGGAGTATTTCCGCCAAGCCACCTTCCTGTTTTTGATAAAGCAATCATATTATCAGTAATACGCTCTGCTATAGTATCTCTTTCTAACTGAGCGAAAACAGAAGTAATATATATCATAGCTTTTCCCATCGGACTTTCAGTATCAATATTTTCAGTAACAGATATTAAACTAACATCAAAGTCAGATAACTTCTCAAGTAACGAACTAAAATCACTTACATTACGACTAATACGATCTAATTTATAAAATACAATAGCTTTTATTTCTTTATTTTTAATAGCTTTTAATAAATTTTGAAAAGCAGGTCTTTTAGTGTTTGCGCCAGTATAACCTTCATCTTCATAAACAATAACATCTTCTTTAAAGTTAATATCAGCATATTTCATATTAATTGCTTTTTTACATGCTTCAATTTGAATAGAGGTACTATCACCTTTTCCAGTAAACTTAGATTTACGTGAATAAATAGCTATTTTTCTTTTGTCATTTTTCATAAATTTCTCCTAATTAAAACATTCCTCATATATGTATATTAATAGTATACTATTTGGAGATTTCGAATTATTCATTCTTGCTTTTATTACTTAAATTTAAGACAAACAATAAAAAAAATGATATAATTAAAGTAGTAAAGATTTAAGGGTGGTAAAATGAAAACAACTAATTTATCAAAGTTAAAAAGAGAAAAAATGCTTAATACATTAAATGAAATTAAAAAAAAAATTTCTGATGATTCTATTTTAAACAATTTAACATTAATAGAGAATGAACTAAACAATAAAAAATATGGTTTAATTTGGGAAGAACACCAGGAAAGAGTAGATTGGGAACTACAAACTCAAATTCCTGTTTTTGAAAATGTTAAAAATAAAGAAATATATAATGATAAAGACAAGCATTATAATTTTTTATTAGAGGGAGACAATCTACACAGCTTATATTTACTTGAAAAAACTCATAAAGGTAAAATTGATGTTATTTATATTGATCCGCCTTATAATACGGGTGCTAAAACTTGGAAATATAATAATAATTATGTTGATAAGAATGATTTATTTGCTCATAGTAAATGGTTAAGTATGATGAATAACCGACTTGTTATTGCAAAAAAATTACTATCTGATAACGGAGCTTTGATATGTTCAATTGATGAAAATGAATTGTGCTCTTTAGGGTTATTATTAAATGAAATTTTTGGAGAAGGTTATGAAATTCATCCAATAACTATTGTTCATAATCCTAGAGGTATTCAAGGGAAAAATTTTTCTTATACACATGAATATGCATATTTTGTTTTTAAAAGAGGCGAAAAAGTTATCGGGAATAGGAAGATAGAGCCTGAAAAAATAGATTGGAGTAATTTGAGAAATTGGGGCGGAGAAAGCTCTAGGT
>JBBAEV010000097.1:0-2699 GCA_041655735.1 Bacilli bacterium
AGCAATCAGTTTTGTCATGCGGTCTATGTTAGTTTCTACTACTTCTTTTTCACCACTATCTTTTGCACTACTGTAGTAGATATGGAAATATCGGTTTTTGGCATCACTAGCATACAGTTTAGTGGTGACACTCTTGGCATACACTTTATAGGTCCGGATAGCACATTCCCTGTTGTTTTCAAAGGTTCCCTTGTGTTCACTGATGAGGTTACTTACAAGAGATGCCATCCCTTTAACCATAATCACAAAATCATAGCCACATTGATCCATGTACTCGATATTGCCCTTACTGAAGTAGCCTCGATCCAAGATGAAGCCGACATTACGGTAGCCATAGCTTCTGGCTTTCTCCAACATATACTGCAACTGGGAAACATCAACAATACTGCCAGGATACTCTTCGTAGAATAGAGGTTCTCGGTTAGTTTTATCGTAGGCAATAGCAAAGTTAAAGATGGGAAGTCCTTTATCTTCTTTCGGATGGCCAAACTCAACAATAGAAATGTCCCCTGCTTGACAGTTTTTGTTAGTGGAGTCATAGGAGATGTAAATTCGCTCTCTATGGTTTCTTTTATAGTTCCACCCATTAAGAAATGAAGAAGTATGATCATCTGTAATAGAGTTAAGAAAGGATGATACTTTAGAGTCACTGTAGATGTACATGTCCATTGTGAATAGGGGATGATTAAATGCATAATCTGGATAATACTGCCCAGCATTGTTCTCACAGATGATTGAATATGCAGCTAAATCGAGTAAGAACCCTCCATCTTTACCGAAAAGTCTGTCAATCATTGTATGGAGGTCATAGTTTTCAATAATTTTTTTTATGACGAGAAAGGTTCCAATTTTTAGGCAACTACTTCTTTTAAAGCCCGCTTTCTGGGCTGGGAGCTCAACATCAGGAAAATACTTGAGGTAGTTCTGGTTAGGGTACATCATTGAATCATCATCACTAGATTGCTTTCCGATGGTGGTTCTCTTCGGGATATTAAACTGCCTCACCGGATCATAGGAACGGTCATATTCATAATCGATGTAGATGGCTTTCTTAACCCGTTTTCGAACAATTTTTCCTGGTATATCTGGGATAGTCACAAGGGAATCTACATACATAGGCACCTCCTATATTGAGTAACAATTACCACTCAAGTAGAATAACATGCCTAAGAAGAATATGCAATAAAAAAAGCTCAGAAATCATTACAATTCCAAGCTTTAGTTTAGGTGATTTTTAAAATTTTTAATTTGAGTGGGAAAAATTATAGGAAGTTAACAGTAAAAGGCGGAACGGTTCCCCCGGCCGCAAGGCACAACAATACATCATCCTAAGCATTACGGGCATGACATACTCTCTGTTTGGGCATAGCTTTAAAACAGGCATGGTATCTGCTGCGTGAAAGATGTCGGAAAGGTTCTTGTCCGAGAGAACAAATGGGTTGAAGTGCTCGCCTTTTGGTATTGCCCCCGCAGGAATATGCAAATCACAGCAGTTTATCTCATTCAGATAACTTAGAAATGTTTTAGTGGTGAAGAGCCTGGCCCTCTTACCATTCGGTTGCTCTTCATTCCTACTCTCTGCCCATTTGTTTACCATTTCTTGTGTGAGCATTAAATAGTTGGGATATTGCTCACTAAGGAAGTGGTCAAAGGTAGCTGCCCTTTCTTTTAGACTTTTTCTTGAATACCCTAACGAACTGCGGAATTCGATGTAACCATGGAATTCATTAGCAAGGAAGCTGTTAAGTTTAGCCATGGTATACCTCGCTTTTCAAGGGGATGCCTTCAAAACCAAGCGTACATCTTGCCATCTCAGGATTTGTGGCAATGTACTTGTTTATAGAGCTGAAGGAGGAATGCCCTAGGAAAAGGGATATTTCATGGGGATCCATATCCGCTTCTGAGAGCCAGGTAGCTGTTGAACGTCGCAGGCTATGAAACCCTCTTCCTGTCTTCTGTTCTATTCCCGCATTCTTGCAAAGTCGCCTGAACTGTGAACAAATCGCACCTTCAAGGAGTGGAACACTTTTTCTGGTATGTTGCAGAAATATCTCATCCATTTCAATGTCTGTCTCACCACGAAAACAAAGGATGTATTTTGCAATGGCATTGCCAACTTCAGGTAACAGTGGTAGGTCAACTCGTTTACCTGTCTTTTTTTGCCGTATTACTATTGTTGAATCTTTCCAATCGATGTCTTGTCTTTTTGTAGCAACAATGTCGCATGCCCTCAAGCCTGTTGTCACTGCAATCAGTATGACAGCCCTGATCCTGCAGTCCATTTCATTGCCTTGGTCGCAACTATTGAGCATCTTTTGCACTTCATCTTTAGTGAAGCAGGCTATTGCCCTTGAGCGGTTCGGGACCCTATATACTGCGGGGTCCATCTTGAACTCTGTACATAATCCTTTTGAATTGAGAAAACCAAGGAATTGCCTTATTGAGCTGATGACTTGGTCCATTGAGCCTGGACAGGTCTTTCTAAAATCTTTCACTATGGTGTTGAGGGTCTGACTATCAATCTCAGAAAAAGCAACAACCCCTTCTGAAGATAGCATATTACAGAATTTCTTTATGTTCTGTGAATACACTCTAGCAGTTGTTGATTTGATGTCAAAATCTAAATACACAATTGATGCTTCAAGTTGACGACTGAAATTCAGATCTGCAATACTGGTTTTAGGTTTGCTGTTGTTTTT
>JBBAEV010000098.1:0-2671 GCA_041655735.1 Bacilli bacterium
TAAAAGATTAACCGCTTGGAAAAGATTAACTTCTGGTTCAATATTTGATCCTAGAAGTAAGCAGACGCGTTGCTCATTCTGGTTCATATGAGATCCTCTCTGGTTCGTTCAATCTCAACTCCTACAGAACTTGAAAAGCGCACCGCACCAGGCTTTTCTAGACGGATACGAACCTTGGTAACCTTAAAATCTTCAAGACACAGCCGGGCAAGGTCTGTAGCCAAAGCTTCTACAGTGTATCGCTGAGCAGTTTCAGCATGCCGTAACAGCTTTTTAGCAATCGTTCGGTAATTCACACTGTCCTGAATATCATCACTTATTCCAGCGGCATGGATGTTGGTAAATAAAACAACATTGATCAAAATCTCTTGTTGTTTTTCACGCTCCCAATCATTAGCCCCAATAATGCCGCGAGCAACTAGGTCCTTAATAAAAATTTGATCCATGTTACCTCCTAAAGTAGGTGGCGACCACCATCCACAAAAAGGATTTCACCAGTTATGTAAGTGGGTCCCGTTAACAAAAACATGAGAGCCTGATCAATTTCTTCAAGATTAGCCCAACGTCCAGCAGGGATGTTAGCTACTATGTTTTGGTCTAAATTCCCATCAATGGGTGGTAAAACAGCTCCCAGTGCTAAACCATTTACGATAACGCGTGGACCTAGTGCTACTGCCAAAGAATGGGTTAATGAAGCCAGAGCCGATTTGCTGATGCTGTATGGAAGATGATTCGGGTCAGGTCGCGAAATCCGCCAATCAAGCAAATTAACTATTCGCCCCTGTTCGCCAGGGGGCAACGAACGGGCAAACGCTTGGCTGAGTAGAAAAGGGGCAGTTAGATTAATCATCAAATGCCGATTCCAATCCTCAAAATTGGTGGTTTCCCAACTTAATTTTTCGAAAATAGAAGCGTTATTAACTAGTGCCACTAATGAACCCTGCTCCAATACACGGGAGATCAGTTCATCTATTTCTGCTGGCTGTGTAAGATCTGCCTGTACCATAATTGCTTTTCTTCCCAGTGCTTCAATCTCTATACAAAGGCTTTCAGCTTCTGCTTGAGACTGCCAGTAATGGAGGGCAACATCTATACCTGAGCGGGCAATAGCTAGGGCAATTGAGCGTCCTATGCGACGAGCTCCTCCAGTTACCAAAACAAATTTATCTTCTTTCATGATGGGTTAACCCACAAGTTGTAAAGAACTCGGCCCTGAGAGCTGGATCTTCACTATAAGAACCCCGCCAAACTGTGGTGCGCGTCATCGGCGTTATTTCTCGAACACCGCGTAACTCCATACACATATGATGGGCTTCAATATAAATTGCGATACCATGCGGGTGAACCATTTCGTCCAACATATTTGCAATCTCTTGACCAATACGTTCTTGAACCGCAAATCGCTTCGAGAAAAGCCGTACGAGTCGGGTGAGTTTGGAAATTCCAATAATATTTTCATGGGCAATGTAACCCACATAGACTCTTCCATAGAAAGGAAGGGCGTGGTGTTCGCACAAAGAGGAAAATGGAATTGGTCCTTGGATTATTTGGCTGGCCCTGCAATCAACTATATCGTGACATTCCGTATCAAAAGCTTTTGACAGCTTAGGATCGCCATCGTACCCCTCTGTGATGTCAAACATCGCTTTTATAAAGCGTTTAGGAGTATCTTCTGTGGCAGGTGTATGTATATCTAAACCAAGCGCAGTAAAGATTTCTGCAGCATAACCTTCAAATTTAGCAAACTGTTCATCTGTGATATGCCGTTCCAGCAGTTTCATTGTGGCCTGGTACTCAAGAGTGTCTGAACTATCGTGTTTATTCATGCTGTTTCCCTATATATTTTTTAAAAGCACTCCCTGTATGGAGAGCGAATCTGACGTTGGAACCTAGTTCCATTTATTTACAAAAGTTTAGTCACATAGATTCTAAGCTTTCCCTTTGCATTCGATTTATGTTTCTCTATAATTGCAATATCCTCTCTTTTACTATTTTTATTATAATTTACCAATGAGATCTTTAGGTTTAAACGGTCCTGCTTCACTAAGAAGAGCACGTGCGGCTGGAACCGTGTCCCACACATTCCATAAGAGAACACCACGGACTCGCCCTTTTTCTACATAATAAATTACACCTTTTTTGAAGGGATCTTGCCAGTCAGCTACGATCTCTAACTTACTGTTTAGCTCTCCTACAGCCTCATAACCTAGTTCAAAAAGATCTGAATAGAACATAGGCACATGGGTGTAGGATTCATTTGCACCAGCCATATTCCGGCCGGCTAACTTCCCCATCGCGATGGCGTTGTCTTCATGTTCTACCCGTACGCGCTTACCAAGAGCACTATGGAAGAAGTTGGCTGAATCCCCGGCTCCATAGATGTCTGGATTAGAAGTTTGCAAATACTCATCAACTATAATTCCGTTATCAATTTCCAAGCCAGCTAGCTGGCCTAGTTCAGTATCTGGTTGAATTCCAATTCCAGCTATGACACCATCCACTGTAAAGACCCGTCCAGATTTTGTATGAGCAAAGAATTTTTTCCCATTTTCCTCAAGGTCCGTTATCGTATCTTCAGGCACCACTTCTACCCCTTTTTCGCGGTAGTAGTCACTGATAAAGTGAGATAGATCCTTTGGATATACTCTTGATCCAATACCCTCTTCAGGGA
>JBBAEV010000099.1:0-2595 GCA_041655735.1 Bacilli bacterium
AAGGAGGTGAACAGAAATAAATAATAACCAAGAAATTGATATAACCCCTTATGGCGTGCCTATTCTGAAAGGGTTATTAAAAATTATGATTGATTATGATAATGAAAATATTATAAAAAATAAAACTGTTTTAGAATTTTATACCAACTTGTGTAATTTAGATGAGGAAAAAATAAAAAGGGATATTATTGAATCTAGTATGAAAAAGCATAGGGTCGAAAAATTAAATATTGATGGTGAGTATAAAATAATTATTACTTTTGAAACAGAAGAACCCTGTGTTTTGCAAAAAACTTATAGTTATAAAACAGAACATGATAGGGATATCGCTTATGAGGAAATGATAAGGTAGTATAAAATTTGTAATTAGGAATTAATAAAATAGAATTATAATTTAATTTTACATTTTTACTTTTTATGGGAGGTAGTAAAAATGATTGATAGTAATTTAAAAGAAAGTCTATCTATAAAGGAGATTTTTGAAAATTACCATGATTGGTACAGTATTTTTGAAGTAGTGCATAAAAGACAAAGGGTTGGAAGTGTCAATAATAGTATTAAATTTTATATATACACAGAAAAAGAAAGTAAGCACCATGCGGCTCATTTGCATGCAAATTATCAAAATAAGTGGATTGTGATAAATTTAAAAAATTATTCGATTATGAAAGGAAATTTACCGCTTAAAAAACAGAGAGAAGCTTTAAAATGGGTCAAAAATAATAGTAAATTAATCGAAGAAAAATGGGATGAATTTAACAAGGGAAAAATACTGCCTATTATATAGGTTTTTATAAAAGAAGTTATAAAATATTTATTTATGCTACAATTGTCCAAAATGTCAAAAAATACTTAATTATAAAGATTTATAATAATATGTAAAAAAATGAAAAGGAACGGTTACTGTTCCTTTTTTTCTACACCTCATCCAACTTGCTGGCTAACTTCTTTTGTGCATCATCATATAGATGTCCATAAGTATTAAGGGTAATACCTATATCAGAATGACCTAATCTTTTCTTAATACTTAGGGCATCTTGCCCTATGTAAATAAGAAGAGCAACATGAGAGTGTCTTAGATCATGTAGTCTTATATCAATAACTTCTGCTTGTCTTTGATATCTTTTAAATTTTCTTCTTATTGTTTCTTTTGGTATTCTAACTCCATTAATAGAAAATAGGGGAGTATCATTATTAAATTTATATTGGTTTGATATATAATTGATATATTCTTTTAATATATCAATTGTTTTTTTATTAATATATATTAATCTTTTTGATTCTATTGTTTTAGGACTAGTTATTAAATATCCTTTACCTGTTACATAAGAACAGGTTTTATTTATGTCTATTGTTTTGTTTATAAAGTTTATATCTTTTAGAGTAAGGGCGAGTACTTCTCCTTTGCGCATTCCGGTATAATATAGTAACCAGAATATTGTTTTAAATTCTATTTCATCTACTTTTGCTATAAAGCGGTTAAATTCACTTAGGGTCCAATATTTCATTGTTACTTTTTCTTTTTTAAAGTTATCTATTTGTTTTAATGGATTCTTAGTTAAGTAATTATATTTAACAGCGTAATTTAAAAATGAACTCATCATTGTGAATATATATCTTTTATAATTATTAGATACATATCTACATATTAAATCTTCTTTAAACTTTTTTGCATGTACTATTGTCATATCGTTTATTTTAATATCTTCAAAGAAGGGAGTAATATAATTCTTAAATACATTTTCTTTCTTTAGTTGAGAACTTGCTTTATCATTTTTTATGGAATGTTCTAGATATTCTTTTATTACATCTTTTGCTTTAACTCCTATAATATTACCTTTCAAATCATTTTTATTTAATAAATCTCTTTCAATCTTTTTAGCTGCCTTTAATGTTTCAATACCGCGTCTAGTGGTTCTTTCTCTTTTCTTTGTTAATGGATTATATCCTAGTGATATATCAATTTTATATGTACCGTCATTCATCTTTTTAATTGGCATTAGTGTTTCCTCCTTTAGGTTATTTTTTGATGCACTAATATCCAATTAAAGTTAATATCATATTTATTACTTAAACAATGTTTAAACGATCGAATAGGTAACTACAAGGTATCTTACCATTTATGGTTAAGAAACCCTTTTCTTCTAATTCTCTATTTAATATTTTTATTATTTCATATGCTTTACTTCTTTTGCATTTTAATAAACTCATTACATCAGTACTATTTAATACTTTGTTATCCATAGAGCACCTCCTTTGTCAATTTGATTGTCATTAACTAAATTATATGTAATAACAAGTTAATTGTCAATATTATTTTAGAAAAAAGACAAAAAAATTGTCTTTTATTAGATTATTATGTATAATGATGTTAGAAGGAGTTGAAAATATGACTTATTTATCAACTAAACTAAAAGAATTAAGAGAAAAAGCAGAGCTTACTCAATATCAATTATCAGAAGAATTAAATATAAAAAGATCAGCTTATGGTAATTATGAAACAGGTATGTCATATCCAGAGTATGATGTTTTAGAAAAGATAGCTAATTATTATAAAGTGGATGTGAGGGAATTACTTGATTTAGATGATACATT
>JBBAEV010000100.1:0-2590 GCA_041655735.1 Bacilli bacterium
CACCTCTTTTTTCGGCTAATTTGTATTTCAATTACATTTTAGCCGATAGTAACAGATTTGTCAAGGTTAAGAATTGAGTAGTGACTAAATATTTTATTATTTTCGACACTCTCACTGTTTGATGCTTACATATAAATCGAGTAGAGGCTAAATATTAATTATTTTCGCCCCTCTCACACCACCCTGCGTACGGTTCACGTACAGGGCGGTTCAATTTATATTACAGTATGAATTTTTAAATAGTGGTCTCGTGCACTCACGAGGCCTCTTTTTTCTAATCTTTTATTACTAATTGCTCTTTGAATTATCCAAGAATGAGAAATATATTGATATCCTCTTCTACACCATGTTATACCTTTGGCTTGTTCTTCATCAATTCCTAGTTTAATCAGTGATTTTATTTGTCTTATACTGACTTTCCATTGTTTCCATATTACCACCCTAATAGCGTTTCTAACCTTACTATCAATTTTGTTTAATATGGTTTTCATCTTTGCTATCCTAAAGTAATTGACCCACCCTTTTATCAGTTGTTTTAGTTTCAATAGTCTTTTATCTAGACTTATGCTCCAACTTCTTTTAGTGAGTCTCTTTAGTTTTCTTTTAAACTTTTGGATTGATACTTCATGAGGCTTTACCTCATATCGTTTTTCTTTGGCATCATAATAATACCCAAAACCTAAGAATTTGATGTCTCTTGGTCTACCTACTTTACTTTTACTTGCATTAACGATTAAGCCTAGTTTCTTTTCTATGAACTTTGTAATTGATTTCATCACGCGATTGGCTGCTTTCTCACTTCCGACATAAATATTACAGTCATCTGCGTATCTAACAAACCTTAATCCTCTTGACTCTAGTTCTTTATCGAGTTCGTTAAGCATAATATTTGATAGTAGTGGACTTAGGTTCCCACCTTGTGGTGTTCCTAACTTTGTTTCTTCAAGTTTTCCTTGAACCATAACCCCCGCTTTTAAATACTTGCTTATTAAGCTCATGATATCTCCATCATCAATGGTTCTATAGATGATTTGTATAAGTCTATCATGGTTTACTGTGTCAAAGAATCTTTCTAGGTCGATATCTACGATCCAATCATACCCATCGTTCATAAACTCTAAGCTTTTAATAATCGCCATTTCACATGACCTTTTAGGTCTAAATCCATATGAGTTATCGCTAAATTGCTCTTCATATATTGGACTTAATACTTGTGCAAGCGCTTGTTGGATAACTCTATCAACGACTGTTGGTATCCCTAGTAATCTTTTCTTACCATTGTCCTTTGGTATTTCTACTCTTTTGACTGGTAAGGGTTTATACTTTCTATTAAGAATATCCTCGACGATTTTGTCACCATTAATACGTAAATGTTCTTTGAGTTCATTTACACTTACGCCATCCACTCCTGCACTACCTTTGTTTCTAAATACTTGTAAGTAGGCTTTGTTTAAGTTTTCTTTACTTAATACTTCTTCGATTAGTTTCATACTCGTCTCTCACTTTCTACTTTGCTTATAGTTGAACCATCTTTTCAGTTTATTCTTTGGTTACGACCATACTTTCAACTTACATTATCAGACTATCAACTATACCATCCATAGTGTTTGAAACACTATAAATTGTTCGGTCCTTCGGGGTTTATTCCTACTATGACCTCGGCTGACTTCTCTCGCTTAACCTTTTTCGACATTAGGGAACTAGGTACATGTACCTTGTTTTTATCTTAAACCTAATGGCCAGAGACCTCCCGGGGTAAGACATATAACTTTCCTCTCATACGTGCTAGATTTACAACCATAAATTACGCTCATATTTTGGACTTTAAGATGTTGTGTTCTCTTATCCTTTATGATTGCCTTGATATCTAGTTTTTGTTCATCACGCCAAGATTTTATTCCACACTTCCTCTAGTTCACACCTCGCGGTGGATACCTTGTGCTTCCTTAGTGGTTGGTTTATGAGTACCCCCACAGTGGTCTTTCACCACCTAGTTATATGCCATGCCCGGCACACAAAGAAAAAGGGACCCTAAAGTCCCTGAAGATTACAAAATCTTCATTTCCTTACAGCCCCTTTGTTTTATATCAGTGATTATAGTAGCGACAGAGTGTCTCTAGCAATCATCACTTCTTCGTTGGTTGGAATGACATATAATTTAATGGCTGAGCTATCTTTAGATATAAGACGCTCGACTCCACGACAATCATTTCGTTCATCATCAATTTCTACACCAAATGTTTTTAATCTATCAGAAATATTTTTGCGAGTTTCCTTAGCATTTTCACCAATCCCAGCAGTGAAAATGATTGCCTCTGCTCCGCCAATATAATTATGATACGAAGAAATATAATCAGCAATTCTTTTGGCTTGAACATCAATTGCTAACTTGGCCTGATGGTCTCCTTTAGCAGATGCTGAAACCAAATCACGTGAATCTGATGATAAGTTTGAAACACCCAAATACCCTGATAATTTATTCAACTGATTGATAATTTCTTTTACAGGTTTATTTTTAATTTTAGCCATATATTCAACCACTGCTGGATCAATATTACCTGATCTCGTTCCCATTGGAATTCCCTCTAAT
>JBBAEV010000101.1:0-2579 GCA_041655735.1 Bacilli bacterium
TTTTAGCCTAGACCAAGCCGATGACGCCTACCGTCTTATGGCCAGTGGTGCCTGTGGTAAAGTAGCGGTCTGTTTTGATGAAGAATTGAAGTAATGAAAATCAGATTAGTTGTTATAGGTGGCAGTCTCTGCCACCTATCTTTGGATGTTGGTTTTGTTTAGCTATAACCTTGTTGAAGACTTTACAATGGATATTTTTCCTTTTAGCATAATTGGATCTATTTATCATGAGGAATACTAACAACTCTTACATCTATCATACTTCAATTGTTCAACATCTCCAAGTCGATGAAAATATTAACAGGACAAACGCATCAAAAAAACATTGACAGATATTCAATGCAGTGAAACTAAAAATGAACCTTTTGCCTCTGGCAAACGGACACGACAAAACACCAAGGTCTGAAAGCTATAGAAAAGCACCCTGGTGGTAGTGATCCGATACAAAAATGTCAAAAATCTAGAGGTTCGGTCATCCTTTCTTCTTTTTTTTCAGCGAGGTTTCGAGATTCTTCTGTATGGTCTTGCTGTCACATGAACACAGCAAACTTTCCAACATGTCCTCATAGCCCCAAGCGAACCCTCTCTTTATGTTGCTGAGGGTTTTTGAATTCTCGATAGGCTTCATCATCTTATAAAGGGAAAGGGACATCTTCTTCATGATCGACAGATTCCCGCTCGCCCTGCGGTTGACTGTGGCGTTATCATCATCACAGAACATCATATCCATGTGTCCATGCAATGAACCTTCGATTTGCCAATGTTCCCGTATGGCCTGTCCACAAACCTGAGCATCGTTGTCCAGGCTGGTGATGTAGTACCTCGTCTCTTCGCTTTTTTTGCCGGTGTTGACCTTTTCTGTCCTCTTATCATATCTCACGATTGCTTTCATTCCCGGCCAGTCCGAGAACTCACAGTCATCAGTTATCTTCACCTTTGCAACCGTATATATGCACTCCTCTATCTGCCCATGAGCCTTTTCTAGATTCCTATAGTACAAGTTTGGATTAGATTCTGCCCATTTGAGGTAGTTAGGGGTGAAGTATGCAGCACTCTCCTGTAGTAGCGTTTTCTGGTTTCCTTTCAGGCCGCCTAAGTAGTGTCCGCCTTGTTCAATGATGACCGTTACGGTCTGGCGCTGGGTGTTCATCGCATCGAAAGAGACCAGCGTCTTATGTAGATCCATGGTGGCAAGAACCTCCTGGGCCATGGGTATCTCGTTGGACTTCTGCTCTATCTGGGAGGATCTCAGGCAGATTCCGTTGTAGCTCGAGTACACGTGGAGGGTCTGTATGTTGCGTTTTACCCTACCATCGGCATCTTCTTGCCTGCCCGAGGCTCTTGCCTCCTTTCCATCGACACACAGCTGGGTCATCTCCACCTCGGGTATGTGCAGAACCTTACGTAGCTCATCCATGGCCTCTTTAATGAAGGTCGTCAGGACATTGTTGAACTGACCCATGTCCATCAGCGAGAAAACCCTGTTGAAAGTGTCGTGTGAGGGAATTCCCGCCTTCAGGGGTATGAATTTGCGGAAATACTTCTGCTTATAGACGCACATCGCCTCCATATCCTGAAATGTCAGAGCTCCCCCGAGCGTAGCAAAGAAACTCAGCACGATAATCTCCGAGAGCGGGTAGGAAATCTTTCCCTTCACCCTAGGATCAGCAATACCTTTGTCTATGATGCTTACAAAGCGGTTTATCACCTTGCGCCCAGCCTTAGCATCTGCCGTCCATTCCCCCAATGTGTTCATGGCTTCCCTAATCTCCATGAAAAAGTCCCTGCCTCTTGTACTCTTCTCATCCATATCAGACCTCCCAGCAGAAGCCGTACTTCTGCGCTAGAGCTTTGCACGGCTCTGGCATGCTAGCGGTAACCCAGCGCCCATTGACCCAGACCCTGTAAATAAAGGCAGAAGCCTCCATTACTGAAGCAACATCCTCACCCAGAGCGGAACCAAGGGTGGACAGAAGCCCCCTTGCAACTCTCCTTGCTTCTGAGGCAAGAGAACCTTCCAAGGGAAGCGAAACATCTGGGTAAGCAATGCCTGTCCAGTCGCAACTGTACAAGAACGGATTAACATCTCCATACAGCACAAGCAAAAGAGCAGAGGCAACCACAGCCGACCCCTCTTTACCCATGCGCTTGGAAATCCCCTTAATCTGGGTGCGACAATACCACCAGAGCAGAGCATAGCCACCATAGCGTACGGTGCGTACTTCACCCTTGATCTTAGGTTTAGTGGATATTAGGCCCCCTTTTTCGGTAATGGTACCGATATATTCGTCTACAACTCTCCGTACCTTGTCGGTACCCTTGACCCGCTCGGAATGACCCCGATAGATACGATAGGTGCTCTCGTTAATTTTATTAACGTACATTCCCTTCTTCTTGTGTTCCATGACCCATGGTGGATACGGCATGTGTCCTCCAAATGTATTACATTCAATGTAATACATTATAAAACAAAACCACCTACATTACCAGAAAAAATTTCATTTTTACTAATAATTTCGGTGGTTATTTCAATAGAGCAATATACTTACCTATCGTTCATGCGTTTGTCCTGAAATAGC
>JBBAEV010000102.1:0-2505 GCA_041655735.1 Bacilli bacterium
GGGAACTCCGATGACCACGTCGGCCTGGGCGGGGTGTTCCAAGGCAAGGAATGCTCCTGCTCTCAAACGAGCTTGGTGGATCGAAATAGTGTCGATGACGCTGTCTGGACGGGCAAAGTAGATCAACTCAAATACACACAAAGCGGAGATTTGGGTGTTACAGAAGGTCTTAATGCTAACTAGGGAAGCTTCTCCTGTCTGATTGGAGTCGACCACGACAATCTCCCCGGGTTCCACATCCCTCACGAACTTGGCATTGACTGCATCAAGGGCACAGGTCTCAGAAGCAAATACATACCCATCTTTTAGCTTACCAATGCACAGGGGTCTGAATCCCCAAGGATCTCTAACTGCTATAAGTTTGGAAGATGACATCACCACGAGGGAATAAGCCCCCTTGATTTCGCCCATAGTCTTCTCTATTGCACTTTCGATGTTTGAAGAGCATAGGCGGTTCCGGGTGATGATGTAAGCAATGACTTCAGTATCACTGGTAGTGTGGAAGATGGAGCCGGAAAGTTCTAATTCTTGGCGCAGTTCGCTGTCATTAGTGAGGTTCCCGTTATGGGCTATAGCCATGCTTCCTTTCTGGTGAGTAATGACTAAAGGTTGAATCTTTGTCCGAGAATCGACCTCGGTTGTTCCATACCTGACATGAGCAATGGCCATCCGACACTCTGGGTTGGAAGGGAGTGAATCAGCATTAAACACATCTTTGACCACACCTTTGTCTTTGAAGATACTAATACTTTTCCCTTCATTTAAGGCAATACCACACCCCTCTTGCCCCCGATGCTGTAGTGCATAGAGTGCATAATAGGAGAGTGAAGCGACATCTTCTTCCTGTTTGGAGTAGATACCAAAGATGCCGCACTCCTCATGGAGACCACTCATCAAGCTCCTCCTATCAGGCGTGAAAAGATCTCATTATAGGCATCTTCTACTTTTCCAAGATCTCTTCTAAATCGATCCTTATCGAGTTTTTCATGGGTATTCGTATCCCAGAACCTGCAGGTGTCTGGAGAAATCTCATCGGCAAGGATGATAGTTCCATCTGCAGTTCTTCCAAACTCTAGCTTAAAGTCAACAAGTTCAATGCCGAGAGGCAACAGATAGGCACCCAGAATAGTATTGATCTTGAGGCTGTAGGCTTTAATTTGCAGAAGTTCACTTTCACTAGCCAAATTCAACGCTTTGATGTGAGATTCGTTGACCAGTGGGTCACCAAGGTCATCCCGCTTATAACAGAACTCCAACACAGTTGAGGGAAGCTTCAACCCTTCCTCGAGGCCGAGACGTTTTGCTAAAGAGCCAGCGGCTATGTTGCGGACAATCACCTCAAGAGGAACAATCGTTACGGCCTTGACGGCTGTCTCTCGGTCATTGAGTTCTTGGACAACATGGGTAGGAATGCCTTCTTTTTCTAAAAGGCCCATGAGATGATTACTTACTTTGTTATTAATAGCTCCCTTACCTACGATCGTACCTTTTTTCAGTCCATTGAATGCAGTAGCATCGTCCTTGTAAGAGACAATGTAGATATTCTTATCATCTGTTGCATAGACTTTCTTTGCCTTACCTTCATACAGTTGTACCCTCTTTTCCATCATGGCCTCCTCAATCACTAAAAAGCTCTACAGAGTAAAACTTCGCTTAATTCTCTCATTGGTATCCATGGCTATCTCTTCACCCTGCTTGCGCCGTTTAGCTAGTTGCTTTGCTAATTGTTCGTTGCTTAAGGCTAGGATCTGAGCTGCTAGCAGTGCCGCATTAGCACTACCATCGATGGCGACAGTTGCAACAGGTATGCCTGTTGGCATCTGTACGCAAGAAAGCAACGCATCCATTCCCCCAAGGGTGGCTGAAAGGGGTACTGCGATAACGGGAAGTAGTGTATGGGAAGCAAGAACTCCACCGAGGTGGGCGGCCATACCTGCTCCAGCTATGAGTACGGCATAGCCATTCTTGGCGGCATCACGAGCAAAAGTGGCTGTTTGAGAAGGAGTCCGATGTGCCGAAAGCACATGGACGTCAAACGGTATGGACAACTCTTTGAGGACGGTGCAGGCCTTTTCCATGACAGGCAAGTCCCGTTCGCTACCCATCAGTATGGCTACTCGTTTCATGAGAAAGCCCCCTCTATTTCATTTACATAAGGCCACAGTATCGAAAACAGGCATAAAACGCAACAGTTTTGCATAAAAATATGTAGATTTGTTGCATAAATATAAAAAAGAGCACTCTTTTTTAGTTCAAGTAAGACAATACACCTAAAATATACATAAAATGCAACAATACTGGATAGAAAAGTGTGAATTTGTTGCAAAAACATAAAAATGCCCTCTCTATCTCTACTTAGAAAAGAAAATCACTACTAAACTAGGCCTAAAATGCAACAATACTACAAAAAAGGGCAGATTTGTTGCATTTATCTTTACACGCTAGTTTTTGTCTTATGTTAGATAATTTTCATAATTGTACAAAGAGGTGCTCTATTCCAGAATT